>CALCEF010000341.1 GCA_937901365.1 uncultured euryarchaeote
TGAATGACAAGTATCCACCGAGTGGAGACCCTGATCTTTGGGAGCCAGTAATCCTTGAAGATGGAGTGGTCATCGGAGGAGGTGCGACCGTCTTGCCAGGGCTTACAGTTCACGAAAATGGCGTCCTTGCGGCAGGCTCGACCCTGACGAAGAACATCCCGTCGGGAGAAGTCTGGGCGGGAAACCCTGCGCGTTTTCACTCTACTCGTGAAGAATATGAAATGCGACGCAGTCCAACTGAAAGGTGAGTGAATGAGTAAGGAAGCGGTCTGTGATTTTCTGAGGCGTTGTGTCCTCTATGCCGATTCCAGTATCAACCGCAAGAAAGATCGGGATGAGGATGTCACTGAAATTGAGCGGTGGGCTGCCTATCGAGATTTCACCGCTTATGCACTATCGGAAGTTGAAAGAGGAGAATTGGATGATTGGTTCGAAAGCGACGGAGAAGCCGAGCGGAAGCGCCCCACATTTCTGGGAGAGCCAATGGGTGACGATGTTCGAAATGTAGACATCGATTCGCTTGAACATCCAGAAAGGGCAGCTTGGTTGTCTGCTTTGGTTGCTCCTCGCCCAGTATTGTTGTTATCGACAATCGGCCAAGATGGGGTTCGCAACCTCTGCCCGGTTTCCAGTGTCGCTGTTTTGGCCAATACGCCGCCACTATTGGGAATTTCATTGAGTCAGGATCGTTCGGGTCGTCCGCGAGATACTCTGGTCAACTTACAAAATGGTTCAGACATAAGTGCGATGATTCTACCTGGTACATGGGATGCTTCGCTGTTGGTCAACCAAACCGCAGAACCGGTCTCACCTGAACGTAGTGAATGGACGGGTCTTGCAGACCCCATTGAATCACCCAATGAATTTCCACCTTACCACCCGATTTCTGCAGCTGTGCTTGAATGTGAATTGGCCGAATTGCACCCATTACCTGATGCCGTTGCAACCCTCGCCATCTTACGTGTGCGTAATATTCTGCGTCCGGACATCGGGACAAAACGACAAATGCCACCTGATGCTGAAACTTGGCGACCTCTGTTAGCACAATTCGGTTGGGATCGACTCACTAGTGGGCCAGATGGTTCGGCTTGGTCATTTGAAGTTCGAAGCCACAGGGACTAATCCAAGATAGAATTGCCACCCAACTCATGCGTTTCTGTATCGATTCGTGAACCCCTCCCAGGGATGAGCAAAAGGCGGTTTGAATCGTCCAGAGCGAACACAGGAAGGCCTCCGTAATTGGCCATATCTTGCACTTGGCGCGCCAGTGCGCTGCGTTGACTATCCATGTGAGCGAGGCTGTTCAGATCGACGAGGCAAATGTCACCTTGATGAAGACGGGTGGAGATCGCCTCCAATGGTAAACGGTGCATCTCGTCGGGTTGGATGTAGCGAAGTCCACGCCTAGGGAGACCTTGTTGGGCAATCGACCATTCCAACCAACGCTTGGACCCTAAATCGTGAAAGTGCAACTCTCGGACTGGTTTACGAACCGTCTTTCGAACGGGTGTTGGAATGTGAATCGGGTCGCCTTCCTCAACTACAATCTCAGGTTCGATTACGTCCTCAACTGGCTCGCCTTCCGGCAAATCCGGTAGGCCAAACAAGTTGTACAAGCGTCGCCGCATGGTCCCGGCTCAGAAGTCAAGGTCCAAGTCATCTTCGGCTGAAGTTGGGGCCGAAAATGGGTTTTCAACAACTGGACTGGGGGCCGGCGCGGGTTGTGCTGCAGCCTGTTGTGCCAACCACTGTGCTCCGTAGTGGTTCCACTGTTCCATGGTCCAACCAGGTGGTAGACCCTCTGCAGGGACAGGTGGGGGTCCGCTGGCTACAGGTGCAGGTTCAGGGGCGGGCGCGACGGGGGGTTGGGCCGCAGGAGCTGCAAACATATCCGATGGTGGTGCTGCCATCGGAGCTTCCTGTTCAACCTCCAAACTCATCGGTGAAATTTGATCCCAGGGGTCTCCTTCGCTTTGACCTCTCATCGATGTCCAAGCAAGAACCCCGAGGAGGCCGGCTAGAACCAATAACAAGATGATGACAATCGATGAGACCATGCTGCCGCCTCCGAAGAAGGAGAATAGGCCACCATCTCCCTCCATAACCGTGATTGTGTAGTCCTTGGTGGAAGTCGAACCGTCATCGTCCATTACAGTCAAGCGAATAACTCGCTCACCTTGTTCATCGAATTTTATCCAAATTTCCATCTCGTCTTCATCGATGTCGTTTGTGGAATCTCCGTCCCCATCCGAATCTACTGAAAGGTCTAGGTCCCATTCATACTTCAGATCGGGCATGTCTGTTGCTGTGTCAGTGGATAAATTGCCGGAAAGGCCGAACATTTCATCGGCTTTTGGCACCGCATTGCTAATCCAAATATCGGCCACAGGTGCACGGTTTCGAACGGTGAAATTCACGGTCTGTGATGTGCTTGCACCATCGTCATCTGTGACATGGAAAGTAGCCAAATAGGTCCCAGAACTCGACCATGCGTAGTCTTGAATGGATGGGCCGGTGATGTCGCAATCATCATCTGCACTTCCTTCATTATCCAAGTTGATGTATGGGTCTAAATCCCAGCAAGTAACCAAACTGTCGACATCACTAGAGGTGTCGCTGTATTCCGCAGTATAGAGAGCGGATTGATCTTCCCAAAGAGGGAGTGGTTCCTCAAAAGTAGAAATTGTCGGATTAACGTTGTTTACCCTGAGATATGCGGTGATGGTCCCTGTCGTCTCATCATCATCATCAAAGATTTGCAGAGTGATCGTTCGCATATTCTGCATTCCGATGAGGTTGGGGTCTGTGTCGGATTCAGACCATGAGACTGGTACGACTGAAGTCGGTCCAACCGTTGACTCAAACCAACTTGGATTTACATCAACGTCTGGTTGCCATTCCCAACGCATGGTCGGCAAATCGTTGGGAGAATCTTCGACACCACCAACCAATTCGACCACTTGATCTTCATCTACAATCCAAACAAAGCCTTGATTGTCTTTTGGAATGAGCTCTCCTGTTTCAGCATCTCTTAATTCAATTGAACCATTGTATGGTGCGATATTTGTCACGGTGATGCTTGTACTGACAGTTGTAACTGCAAAATCATCATCTACAGCGCGGAAACTCATAGTGAATTGACCTTCTACTTCAGGAACGACTGTGCACGCTTGTGTAATCAAACCCTGAGAGCATTCGTATGGTTCTCCGTTTGGAGCAACCGGCGGAAGCCAAAGCATGTCGATTGGAGCTTCGGGTGTTGTCGTGTCGATATCACTGCGATCATTGGCGTTGAATGTCACAGATTGACCAACTTGCACACTTGGTGCACTGTATCCAAGATTGACAACTGCTGGTCGGTTGTTGACAACTACCAGAATAGAAGTTCGGCTGACATCATTTTCGTCATCTACGACGGTGAGGTTTACGACATATTCGCCATCATCTTCCCATGATCTTTCAATCATACAATTCTCTTCGACACTAGATTCAACTGTTCCATTCTCCAATTCAACATCGAACAAACAGAGAAGGGCTCCCCCGTCAGGATCAACAGACATCGAAGCATCAACAACAATTGATTCAAAGGTTAATTTGGGACTCGTACTGGAAATTGCGGCAGTTGGCAAACGACCCACAAAGAGGGTGAAGGTGCCTTGATTGTTTGACCGGTCCGCATCTTGAGTGACATCTTGATTGGGGTCTACGGTGAACAGTACCTGAACGTCACCTACAGATTGGGATGCGGGCACAGTCCAAGCAATATCTGCAGTGAACACTCCCAAAGCGGATAGTGAGGGGACGTTGACCTGACTCGACGAACCATCTGGTGCTTGAATCTCTAGAATCGTCGGTGGAGAGGATAGGATTCCACGGTTCTGTACGGGTACGCTGAATGTCAGTTCGTCTCCAGGAATCGCATAGTATCCAGTCAACGAATTCAATTGTTGGGATACTCCATCGCGCAGACGTGAAACTGAGACACCTGAACTTACAGCTGCGAGATCCACTTCGACAAGATTCTCGTCCAATGTAAGTGTGGAGACGCCTATTTCGTCTGTCGAATCAATCCACGCAAGCACACCATGACTGGCATAATCAAAGTTGGTTGGAGACGGGTCAAGCGCATGGCCTGTATCGAACTCAAGGTAGGCGCTACCGTTGGCTGCAGTGGTCACGATCCGAATGTCTTCTTCAACCTCGTATGCGAACTCAACGTCCTGATTGGCCACAGGTTGTCCATTGCTGTTGGTGACATTCACCCAAACTCCCAGATCTAGATCCAAAGGCCAAGCAGGGAAGGCGAGATCGATGTCAATTTCGTGGTTGCGGGCAACTGGGTTATACTGATTCAATCTGAAATCAATATCTGCACCTACATCAATTCCCTGATGCCACCATGCATCGTTGCGCGCATTATCACACCACCATCGATATCCATTGATATTACCTGAACTGGCGTTGTATGCTGTGACATTGTAAGCATTTGAGCACCCTGAATAGGCCACACCAGGATCACCTGAACCAACGACCTCAAAGCGTTCTGTAGTCGATTCCTCACTGTCATCCGGTAACTCGAATAAATTGTCGTACACATCACCGGACCAGGAAGTTGAGGTTGTGGTTTCCGTATCCCAAATTTCACCCACATTCATCGGGAAATCGTAAATTTCCTTGGGTGGGGAATAGTCTGTATCGATGCTGAGTGTTGCCAAATCAAGGCTGCTTCCAACAACCAAACTGGCAGGGAAACCGATGTTATTGAAATCTACATCAAGATTCATGTTGTAGGTAATCTGGCCAAGGTCAGATGCTCGAATGACCTCCTCCATCTCCAGTTCAACTTCAAGATCTCCGCCGACGTTGAATCCAGAAGCAACGATGGTAGCCCCATTGTAATTGAATGTCCCAGATGATTCAAGGTCGTAGACAAGAGTTGAAACATTGTCGACAGTGGCGATTCGAATATCGACAACTTCGCGAGTGAGTTGACCGGTCAAAACACCGACCTGAGAACCGGGGGCGCCGCCGACAACCAATTCTTCAACGTCAAATTCTGCATCGTAAATCCATTCATCGCCTATTCGCCAATCGGCGACATCAATCAGGGTACTGCTCTTTGTCGATACCAAACTCAATGATGATTCGGGCTCTAATTCTGGTGTGCTCTGTGGTTGCGAAATTGGTACCAGAATCGAAAAAATTAGCAGTAGCACGAGGCTGATTGGCAGAAGTCGGGAGTGGTCACCCATAGGGTGACCAGAGAGGGAACCCCTATTCAATTGAGCGCAATGCGGATTATGGAAATCAAAGTGGTCGCCCACATCCAAACAAACATCACATTGCGAGTCAGTTGTGTGGGTGGCCTCCAACCGGTAATTGCCTCAGTGACCTCCTTGACAAACCAGCCCTCTTCATGCTCTTCATGGTGTTTATTCTGCAACAAGCGATGCTCCCATGTGGTGAAAATGCAGGTGCGTTGATTGAAGCGCCAATGTAACCTAGTGAGAGGGGTTAGAATCGCATGAATCCACCACGCAACAGGCCATGGCAAAGCCCAACCTAGCATCAAAAAAAGCATCACGACAAGGTGGCTGAAGCGTACGCATTTTGCGGCTATCCAGCGCCACATGGTCTCACCAAGGTAGGTGTCCGCCTAGATACAGACGCAATGCACACAATGCCAATCCCATGTAGGACAGTCCCCAGCCAAGATTGGCTGCAGTTTCATCACTCATGTGCCATCCGACAAGCGCACCCATACGCTGAATGAAACCACCTTGCTCTCTGGTCCCGGCCTTTGGATGACCTCGAAGCTTCATCTCAATGGTCGAAAGAATACAAACGTCAGCAGTCTTCCAATGGATCAACATTGCTGGAATGAAGAAGAGGCCGAACCACCATGCCTCGGGCCAAGGTAGTAGCCATCCCCACGGCACGAAAAACGTGACACCAACATGTAGAATGTAGACGGCTTTGGCTAGCGCCAAGCGAACCGGACCGACGTCGTCGGTCATATTCAGGCCTCACAGGAGGTCGGCGAGTTCGTCCTGAATGATTTCAACGGCCTCAAGGATCTCATCCTTGTGTCGTGCACCAGTAATTACCATCTTGCCACTACCGAAAATCAGGCAGACAACCTTAGGATAATCTAGGCGGTAAATCAGACCAGGGAACTGCTCGGGCTCGTATTCCACCTTGTCGAATGGAAGGTGGAAAGTCAGATGGTTGAGATTGAGTTTCCGAGGCTGGCCCGCTTGGGGTTCACCAGTCCACTTGTCCTTGCCATCGTAGTCTTCAGGGTAATGGAGTGCGTAGGTTGCAACCATGTTCTGAACCTCGATTGTAACGTCTTTGAGGTCCCATGTGTCGATTCCAGCCTTACGCAAATCGCGAATCATTCGCTTGATACCTTCGTGGATGTTGTCCTCGTTCTTTCCACCGGTACAAACAGCACGCCCAGAGCGGAACATAAGGATGGCCAATTTTGGATCGACCACACGATAAACGACACCAGGGAACTGCTCGGGCTCGTATTCACATTTCAACTGAATTGCGATATCTGGGAGGTCCAATTCCTCAGCCACTCGGGTTGAGGCGACGACGTTCACTACTGTTAGACGGTCTTCATCACTTGTTGCCATGGCCCGCCCGTATCAAAGCCCCTATTTAAAGCAACACCCGGACCCACTTATAATGAGAAATGAGAAATTGTGGCTCAATCACTCGTTTTCAATCCGAACCCCAGGTGCACCGAGTTGTGAGACCATTGTTCGCCCCCCAACCAATTCGATTGCCTCTGCTGTTCTACGAGGCTCCGTAGTCAGGGCAATCATGCATCCACCACCACCAGCACCAGTGAGTTTTGCACCGAGGCTTGAGGGGAGAGCGGCATCGACCATGCGATCTAAATCCTCATCGGATACACCTAGATTTTGCAACAAACGATGACATTCGTTCATTGCGATTCCAACGGCCTGTAGATTGCCTAGAGACAATGCGGTGGTCCCGGCCCGGGTCACGTTTCCAATTCGCTCAATGTCGGCCATCCGCTCGGGCTCTTTTGAGAGCAATGCTGCAACCTTGGCCACCATCTGTGAAGTAGGTCCTGGCCGTCCAGAAAATCCGATGACCAAACTTGCTTCGGAAAGTGATTCGGGCAAATCCACCTTGTGAACCTCCCACGTCCTTCGTTGGCCATCAATTCGCAAATCGCGAGTGTATTGCCAATGGGCTAGGGACTCTTTTTTGTCGGAAACCAATACAGCACCACCCAGAGTCGCAGTACTGGTATCGATTGGACTCGCTCGACCACCCTGTGCCTCGGCTTCAGCAAGATGAGCTGTGGTGGCAATGCCGGAAAGGGGCAACTCATCCGCTGGAGTGCCACGAAGATGCAGAAGCCCGGCAGCGACCCCTGAACAAATTGCCGCGCTTGAACCCAGACCGGCAGCCCCGAACAACTCACTCTCGATGTTGACTGAGAGAGGGCGTCCTCCATCACCGGTCCACATCCGCTTGAGCATTGCATCCAGATGGGGGTGACGCTGTTTTTCGAAAGCCATCCCATCAATGAGCCAACCCGAATCGGATTCTTCCAATGAAACTCGGATTCGTGCATCGATGGCAACCGCGACTGCCGGTTGTCCGTAAACGACGGCGTGCTCCCCAAAGAGAATGCACTTCCCGGGCGCACTGGAGAGGACCATGACCGTGCGTAGTAGTGGGACCTCATATCGGTATCTCTCGTGTGCGCGTGCGAGAACAAGTTCAAGGGCGGGGCGCATTTGCGCACATTTACCGAGGTGGAACTATGGACGATGAGACGGACTTTGATGTCATCATCATCGGGGCAGGTTTCGCCGGAGCCGCCACCGCCTTCCAATTGCTCAAAGAAGGCATTGAAGGGGATCGAATTCTCATTGTCGATCGTGGTGAGCCCATCGGTAGCAAGAATCTCACAGGTGGAATTCTTTGGGGTAGAGAACTTGATGACTTTGAAGAATATCTTGGCAACTGGGAAATGGATTGCCCTGGTATTGAACGCTGTATCAATCACAAAAAGGTCGGATTCTTGAACAACGAAGATGCCTTGTTTGTAGAGGGTCGATTTGCTTCATGGGATGGAACAGGTGGTACTGAAGAACCCAGTCAGCGCTCCTCATGGTCAGTACTTCGAGCCAAGGCGGATGCTTGGATGGCCGAAAAAATGGAAGAGGCTGGAATCTTTGTCATGGGTGGCATGAAGATCGATCAATTGCACATCGACGGTTTGGATCATGACTCATATGACGCTCGCGACCTTACCGATCCTGCTGAAGACAGCGGTAAAGGGACGGCACAGAAATGGAAGGTCGACAACCTACCAAAGGAGCTGGTCGAAAAAATCCGCAATGGCACCATCAGTGGAATTGTCCAAGATGGTGAAGTCATGACCAGCAAAGTGGTCGTGATTGCTGAAGGTAGCAACTCAGTCCTCACACGCGGCTATCACTTTGATTCGATGCTACATGCCCAATCGAAGGACGATATGCTGTTGGGAGTTAAGGAAGTGATTCATCTTGGTAAGGAGAAAATCGATGAACGATTCAACTGCTTTGCAGGAGATGATGAGCGACCACCCAGTGGAATGGCGATGGAGTTGGCACTTTCCCTCTACAGAGATATGAGTCATGAG
The DNA here is from genome assembly GCA_937901365.1 of uncultured euryarchaeote. GTDB lineage: Archaea > Thermoplasmatota > Poseidoniia > Poseidoniales > Thalassarchaeaceae > MGIIb-P. The sequence goes on from CALCEF010000341.1 coordinate 8,678, forward strand.
GCTTGGGAGAAATATCCGAACACCAAAGGATTGTATCCTAGATGTGGTGGGTTCTTCTACACCAACAGAGATACTGTGTCGTGTGGAATTATTGTTCAACTCAAGTCATTGCCTGAAGGATTACACACATACGATTTGTATCAAGCATTCAAGGCGCAACCGGCGATTGCCGCACTGATTGAAGGTGGAGAGGCGATTGAGTATGGAGGTCACCTATGTCCCGAATACGGACTACATCGAATGCCACACCGATTCACCCGCGACGGAGCGGTTGTCGTCGGTGATGCTGCTGGATTGGTCTTTGCCAATGGAATGCAAATTCAAGGCATGAACAACGCGCTTCACTCAGGTAAATTGGCTGGAAAGGCGATCGCCAAGTGCATTGCCGATGGGGATGTTAGTGCCAAGGCGCTGGATGCAACCTACACCAAGTCTCTGAAGGCCAGTTACATCTTCCGTGATCTCAAGCGATTTGAGCCCGCGACCAAGTTCCTCAACAACCCTGCCAACTTCACTTGGGTCCCCGAACTGGTTGGCAAGACTGCCAACCGTGTCTTCCGTGAAATCGGTGAAGAAAAAGTGCCGGCGGAGAAGGTTTTGCTCAAAGTTCGCAAGGAAATGCGTGCAAAGAACAAAGCAAACAAGAAGGGGATGGGTCTCTTCAGCATGCTGAAGTTGGCGTTGACCGGGAGAAAACTCTGAGGTGTTGTGATGTCTGAATCAATCAAATTGGGTCTCTTTACCTACGATGTCAAGAACGGGCTTGGCCTGATTGGTTACAATGTCGATGAGCATGAGCACGCCCACATTATCGTCGAGACCAGCAAGTGCAACGACTGCTCTCACATGATGTGTGTCTGGGGTTGCCCAGCACAATGCTACAACTTCCGTGACCAGGGCTTGGAGGAAATGAAATTCCAGTACGAGGACTGCGTCGAATGTGGTACTTGCTACATCATGTGCGACCAAGGGGCTGTGAGTTGGAACCACCCCCGTGGTGGCTTCGGAATCACTTACAGTCAGGGTTGAGAGTAGCGATGGCGCTGCACGTTTACGATACGAGAACCCGAGAAAAGCGGCCGTTTGAGACCGCAAAGACCGGCGAGGTCGACATGTATGTCTGTGGAATCACACCCTACTCTCCATCTCATCTAGGACACGCTCGATGTTACATCGCCTTTGATCTCGTACATCGCTGGTTGGAAGCGAGTGGGTGGACGGTCAATTATGTCCAGAATTTCACCGATATCGATGACAAAATCATTCATGCGGCCAGCGAAGAAGGTGTCGATTTCCTTGAGGTGGCCAATCGCAACATCGCCGACTACTACGAAGTCATGGACGAATTGAATGTTCTACGAGCTGACCATTATCCACGCGTCACAGAAGTTGTTCCTGAAATCATCGAGATGGTGCAAATTCTCATCGATAAGGAACATGCCTATGTCGCTGAAGATGGTGTTTGGTTCAGCATTGCTTCTGCACCCGAAAAGTATGGTCTGCTAACGGGGCAGTCCATCGATGCGGTCAAGGCGGGCGCAGGTGGACGCGTTGAGGAATCTGGAAAGCGCGATCACAAGGATTTCGCACTATGGAAAGTGGCCAAACCCGGTGAACCTTCGTGGCCCTCACCTTGGGGTGACGGGCGACCCGGTTGGCACATCGAATGTAGTGCGATGTCGCTCAAGCACTTCGGCGAGCAGTTCGACATTCACGGCGGTGGGCATGACCTACGATTCCCACATCATGAGGCTGAGATTTTCCAATCCGAATGTTGTACTGGGAAGACACCGTTGGTCCAATATTGGATGCACAATGGTTTCGTCAATATCGATGGAGAGAAAATGAGCAAGTCGCTTGGAAACTTCTGGACTGTTCGTGAAGCATTGGAAAAATACGACCCGTTGGTTCTACGACAGGCATTGTTGAATGCACACTATCGCTCTCCCATCGATCTCACTGAACAATTGATTGAGGATGCAAAAGGACATCATGCGAAATTGGTCGAAGCCTATGGACACGCTTTGGTCGTGAGTGAACAAGCCAAGA
>CALCEF010000342.1 GCA_937901365.1 uncultured euryarchaeote
CTCTCTTCACACGTCCAGGTCAAATCAGACAATACTTGTTCATCGGCCAAGAAATCAATCATGAAATCAGGACTACGCTGGCGATGCATGAATAATTGAGCACCAATTGATCCATCGGACAAACCAGGAATTACAATTGGAATACGGTGTTTTGCTGCCCAATACAACAAACTGTTTTCATCATCAATACGATCTCCGAAAGCCCAACACAATTCGATACTTCCAAATCCCCTCCAAGGGTTATCGGGGTGCGATATTTTTCTCTCCTCTTCAATTTCTTCAAGCCATGGTAGGACTGAATCCTCAAGGATATCACCATAGCACTCATTGGGCACAATCACATTCCCCAAGCGGTTTAGGCCTTGTTCACCGAGTTCTACATCATCCAATTCAAACGCACCGTGGTAGTATGATTGGAAGGTTCGAGCAATGTCGTGGTCAAGCGTTCCACATGTTGTGATGATAATGTTGTATGCCTTGCGTTTAATTGCTTCAACAAAAAATCCTCGGGTTCCAGTTGCGCATAGACAAGCGGGGAAAGAAAGCCAATTCAATACACCTTCATCTTGAGATTTTGAGATCGCATCTCTGAGGACATCTCTAGCGTGTGCGAGTTTTGTTGCAGTAAATCCGCCAGCCTTCTCCATCTGGTCGATTAGTGAAGGCACATCGTGAATATCTGCAAAATTGTAGTCCTCGACTGGTACGTCGAAATCTTCGCGCTTTACCGACATGGGAACACCTTGGCGACCAATGACTATCACTTGAATTGGCGGGTTGAAAATATCAATTCAAATTTGAGTTTTCCAATTGAAAAATTCTATCCCTCAACCTCGCAGCGTTTTCAAAGTCAAGGCGCTCAGCAGATTGTTTCATTTCTTTCCTCAATCTCTCGATTAGTTGCGATTCCGAGCCATGTTCTTCAGTAATCACATCCACATCATCGGGTTGAGACAAATTGGATAGAACATCATCCCCCCAAGAACCTGCACCAAGATTGAATTTCTTGATCAAATCAGTAGTCTTACCTTTCCCTGCCTGGCCAGTTAATCCCCCGACGAGCCTTTTGCCACCAGCGACACCCTTCCCTGCAGTGCCA
>CALCEF010000343.1 GCA_937901365.1 uncultured euryarchaeote
CGCCTTTACAGGCTCATTTGGGCACGTTTTGCGGGAAGCCAGATGAGTCCCAGTCGTTATGAGCGATTTTCCATGACTGCTCAGGCGGACGGATTCACGCGTCATTTTTCTGGCACAGCATCATGGCGGGTACACAGTGGTTGGGAGGCGGCATTCGAGGGCATTCGTAAGGAACCTGCAACCACGCCACCATCATTCGATGCTAGTGTTGGAACATCACTTACTCTTGACGATACAGATGATGATAGCGAAAATCCATGCCTGCGCGAAGATGAAACAAAACCACCCTCGCGCTACAAACAGCATTCATTGGTTCAGCAAATGAAGAAGGAAGGGATTGGTCGCCCATCAACCTATGCCAATATCATTGGAAATCTGCTGAATCGGAAGTATTTGGTTGAAGAGGATGGTTCACTCCAACCTTCTGAGCAAGGTCGAACTCTTTGGTTAGAGGTCGTGCCCTACTATGATCGCAGCAGTCACGGGATAGAAGGGCATCTGTTTGGTACCAATTTCACAGCGGAAATGGAAGCAAACCTGGATTTGATTGAGGCTGGAAACTCATCTGCATCTAAAGAATGGCACACTTTTGTTGAGCACTTCCAAGCCCTACATTTGGCGGCGTTAGAGAAAAAGAAGCAATCGCCTACTCCCAAACAACTTGCATTCTACCATCGAATCACAGCGTCACTTTCAGATGAACAATTAGCCACCTATTCAGGTGGAAAGGCTCCTGAAGACATGACAGGTTCAGAGATTCGAGAGATTCTAGATGTCATTTCAAAGGCACACCCTGCCGAAGAGCAACCTGCATCAGAAAAGCAAACCAATTGGATAGTTGCTTTAGCAGAAAGTGCAAAGCTATCGGAATCAGAGGCTTGCGCATTGGTCGACGCAAGCAGTTTCGGGGAATTAACAGGTGGTAGAAATGGGAGCGCCAGCAAGTTGATCGAACAACTCCAACCCTTGGCGGCGGACACCCCAAGGCCACTGAGTGACAAACAATTGAACTTCGTCACGAAACTCGCTGCAAGTGCTGAACTTTCAGAATCCCAAGCTTGCGCACTGGTCGAGGCCAAGAAATATAGCGATCTAACCGGGGGACGAAATGGTACTGCAAGTAAATTGATTACAATTCTGCAAAAACTGGTTGCCGATAAGAAGAAAAAGGACAAATCGGAAAAGAAATGAGTTTGAAGGGCGAATCCTGATAGGTGACCTACGGTGGCCTAACGGTATGACTGGCCACGATTTCGATGTCGTCATCGTCGGTGCTGGCCCCGTTGGGGGTCACTTGGGCCACGTGTTATCCGAAAATGGGCTGCATGTCCTGATTCTGGAAGAGCATCGCGAAATCGGCAAACCATTCCAATGCGCCGGTTTGGTAACTCCTGCCGCTATGAATCGGGTGAATCTTCATCAAACAATCCTAACCGATGTTTGGGGTGCTAGAATCCACAGTCCGGGCGGGATCCCTGTTGAAATCGGCGAACCGGATATCTTGCGCACCCATG
>CALCEF010000344.1 GCA_937901365.1 uncultured euryarchaeote
CCTCGACCGTTGAGCCGATACTGTCTCCAGCCTTACGAAGGGATTTCACTAGTTGAAGCATCGATTCTGCGGCCTCGGAATCGTTGCAATTCAGTATGGTGCAGGCCTCACCTTCGGGTTCACCCTGAAACTGAGCGGTGATTGACCCGATTTGACTGCAATGGGCATCAACAGTTACGTCACCTATGGCTTCTCTAATCAACGAGCCAGCAGCAACCAACCCCAGGGTCAATCGTCCAGAGTTCGCACCACCGCCTCGCAAATCTGCTGCTCCACCAGTTCGGGCGGCTTCGGGTAAGTCTGCATGACCTGGGCGGGGCTGATTGGGTAAGAAGCTGTAATCACGTGACTTTGCATCCTGATTTCGAACAAGTAGTAAGATCGGGTATCCTGTGGTCTGTCCTTCGTATACTCCTGACAAAATCTCACAATGATCAGGTTCGGCCCTAGCGGAAAGCAATCGTCGGCCTGGGCGGCGGCGTTGTAAATCTTCAATCAGGGTTTCAACGTTGATTGGGATGCCAGGAGGTACGCCTTCAAGCAGGGCGCCCACGGCTGCTCCGTGACTCTCACCGAAGAGTGTCACCCTTACAGAATCACCCAGACTCATGCCCATCGCTGCACCCTACGGGTGCAGCGGAGGTAGGCATCCTCCTTATGCCTCACCCGTATGGAAGGTGGTTTGGAGGATTTCCCATTCACGTGGCTCCAACGTTTGTTTGACGCGCCTTACTGTCGCTTCTTGGCTGGAAGGGATGATGAGGGCGATGGCTGGACCTGAACCAGAAATCGTTGAGACGCGACTTCCTAGAATACCCATATCGTTGCATGTTTTGCGACCCATGTTGTCTCCAAGGGCTGCAGCAACGGCACGTCCATTGTGGATCATTGCGTTGAAAATATGTCCTTGCTCAATCGCAGAAATCGCTTGTTGAAATTGGCCAGCAGCAGCTTGGAATCTTTCAGGATCGGGTTGAATCTCCCTCGGCCCTCGATTTAGGATTAGGATCGTCCAATCATCTGGGTCTTCGACTTCACCCTGCATCAACACACCTTCAGCCGCTGGACGAGAGGGGTCGACGACTTTCCAGCCCGGTTCTACAGCCGCCCAAGAGTCGTCCACTGAACCTGTTAACGAACAACCACAAGCCAACTGTGCCGAAGATGCGATGTCGACAATCTGATGATTCTCCAATGCTGTCTCTGTGGCATCTGCAAGTGCTCGAATACAGGCGACTGCCAACGCTGCGCTTGACTTCAGCCCACGCCCAGAGGGTAAATCCGAACGAATCGCCCAATGCAACTCTTCGGCATCGGGCATCGGCAGTCCAGCACCCGACCAAGTTTCGACCACTGCAAGAATCAACCCATGTGGGTCTTCAGGCTCTCTTTTGACCGGAGTGTCTCGCAATTGGACACGAGTTGAAAGCGAGATACTGACGGCCGCACCATAGCCTGCACCAAGGGCGTGGAGGATGCTAATCCCTCCATGACCTTCGCCGCGACCCAATACTGCCATCCTATCTCACCTCAGTGCTCCTCGGCTATCGACAGAACGTTCTGGCCGATATGCCTAGCGCTTGTTCCAATACATCCAAGCAAAGAATCACCCACTACAACTGATGTGACGGAGGGCATATCTCCTAAAGGAGATATCAATCGCACAGTTTCGGCTTGTTGGAGGAAAATTTGACCCGAAATTTGATTCTCAGAGTGACCATATCGAAGCAGAAGGAAGGGGCGAGATTCAATCTTCATTCGCCCAACAATTGCGCTGCGAACAATGCCGCTAGAATTGCAAACCGCAACGGAGTCACCAGCAACAATTTCACTCAGATACTTGGTAGAACCATCCGCCATCAAGACGTAGGCATGCACGGCTCCAGCATTGACTCTAAATGGACGTGGTGGGACAAACTCACTCTCCAATGTTTCTCCGTGTACCAGAACCAATGCGTTGGACGCTGAACCGATGAGTAAACCTTCGCCGACTTCTAGAATTGAGGTTAGATCTACGCAAACTCTGTCTCCAACACCGCCATCTTCGATGGCTAGGACCTCTAAGGCAACAATATCCGAACCTTCCTCCAGCATGCCTTCATCTCCTTGGCTTTTGATCGCCAAACGCTCAGCTGCGATGATTTGTGCATCCGCCCAGATTTCTGCATCATTGGCCGGTAATAACAGACCAGCGACACCCGTTTCAAGAGCAAACGCAGCCCCTCGAATGGATTGTGATGAGGCGATTCTAGCAACGAGTTGGGTTCCGGTCCCCTGAGTTGCTGCAACCAAGTTTTCCAATGGAATCATTTGCCAATCACCTGTGGTCAATACAATCCATGAAACCATCCCGGCCATCGATTTCGCTGCATCCTGGCCTTCTGAGTCGCTGATATCGACATGCACGCCAACCGGCGCGGTAGATGAGTCGAGAATCCGACCATCTTCACAGGCAAACAATGCTGAATCGACCCAATCAGGGATTTGATCTCCTGCTGCAAACAATACTCGATCGGCAGGGTGTGGTTGCAAAACACCACCATTTGCGCTTGCTGCATCGAGCCACAATTCCATTTTCTCACCTACTCTTCATGGACAATTTCTCGAAGGGCATGAACACAGGTGAAGGGGTCTTTGGCCCCAAACACCTGACGACCCATGCAAACACCGGCTCCACCGGCCGACATTGCATATCGAACGATTTCCAATGTTTCGTCAAAAGTCCCACCACTTGGACCTCCGGCAATCAATACTGGAATGGGGACCGCTTCGCACACTTTTCGGAAACTCTCAGCATTTCCAGTCCAAGGAACTTTCACCACATGGCAACCCATTTCGTATGCGACCCGAGCTGCGTGTGCTACGCCACCAGTGATGTCATTGGGCAAGGCGACGAGGTTCGGACCACGAGGATAGACCATACCAAGAACAGGCATGCCGACCTCGTGTGCTTCAGACGTCAATACACCCATCTCTCGAATCATTTCAGGTTCGTTTACATCGCCCAGATTGATCTGACCTGAGACACCTGCAGCACCTCTGGAAAGTGCTTCAGATGCACTAGCAATTTTGACCTTGAACTGTGAATTATCTCCACCGTGCGCAGTTGAGGCTGAAACGTGACAAACGAATTTTTTGAAACCTGTGCGCGCTGCTTGTTCGCTGAGAACTCCCTTTTGGCAGACGATGGCATCGGCTCTGGCATTGATGATAGAATCGATGACTGAGTTCATCTTGTCGAGGCCATTTTCCGGATATCCGGATAGGCCGTGGTCCATCGGAATCCAAACGCCTCGGCCATTCGGTAACAAACGCTGGAGGCGTTCGGCAAGGCCGTCGCTCATGCTCAGCCCGAATACTTCCTGCATTTCAGCGTTTGTCGACCCGTAGGGTCGACCTAAATGTCCAAATCGACAATCACGGGGGCGTGGTCACTGACAACCAGACCACCCTCTCTCATGACTGAAGCACGCTGTAACAGTGGCGCACCTGCCGCATTTGCCAGAACGTAATCGATTCGCCATCCTCGGTCTTTCTCCCGAGCTTGTCCTCGGTTCGACCACCACGAATAGGGACCCTTTCCCGGACCGACACCAATCCGTAGCAAATCGCTCCAACCCGACGCCAGTAACCGATCGAACCATTCCCTTTCGTGAGGCAAAAATCCGCTCATGTTTTTGTTTCCAACCGGGTTCCAAATGTCATCCTCTGTATGAGCGATGTTGAGGTCTCCACAGAGGAATACTGGTTCATCCAATTTCGTGAACGGGCGAGCCCATTCGAGCAAATCTTCCATCCACTGCTCTTTCCAAATTTGGCGCTCGATTTTGTTTGAGCCGCTGGGCAAGTAACAATTCAAACAGTGCACACCATTGTGATCGGTGTGGAGCATGCGACCTTCCAAATCATCTGGGTCGAGAGTAGTGCCGATTCCTCGGCCCATTTCGGTGAAGGATTCTTTCGACCAAGTCGCGACTCCAGAGTAACCTTTCTTCTCAGCGGGATGAAGTAGTGTGTGAGCCATACCCGGCTCCCAACCCTTGGGCAATTGCTCTGGTAATGCTCGCGTTTCTTGCAATAGCAAAATGTCTGGATTGATTCTCTCGACAAAATCATCCAAACCCTTGCGAATGGCAGCCCGGATACCATTGAGATTCCATGTAACCAAACGCATTCAAACGCCTCACTGCGACAGATCTTTGACCTTCTCAACCAGATCCATTTTCTTGATTCTCCACATTCCGAAAGGTGTCAGAGAGATTGAGATAAAGACGACAATTCCAATCAAGATGAAGATGGAATTATTGGATGGTGCAACGGTGAAATATGCAGCCCAAGTGATGAAGGTAGACATCAAAAATTTCGTCCCCATTATGGAGAAAATACATCCCAAAATTCCACCGATTAGGCCAATGGCCAGATGCTCACCAAAGAGCATCGCACCCAAGCGATTGTTGGATGCACCCAGCACGCGTAGCGTTGCCAATTCCCGGTCACGCTCTGCCAAATTCATCACGAGGGTGTTGAACAATACCGCTACGGCAATCAAGATTCCAAGCCCCTCAATCGCCAGATAGAGGCCTTCCTGTTGCTCCATGAGAGTTTCAAACGACTCGAGTGTGTCCTCACGCATCGTAATACCCAAACTGTTCTCTGCTAGCCGGTCATCTGTTTCGACACCATCGGGCAACTGCAACATGACAACTGTTGCCTCCAGTCCAACGATTTCTGCCAAATCAGCGCGATGGAAATACACCGTCCGGGATATTTCTCCTTGGGTAAACCCGGTGATTTTGACCTCGACGGTTTTTGTTCCAAACACAATCGAATGTGTTTCGCCGATTTCCCATCCGAGGAAGTGGTTGAGGCCTTCATCGATGAGAATCTCGGGTATCGCCTGATTTGCCGACGGCAATTCACCATCTGAAAGATCAACCAAATACATGGATTCGCCAGATTCTGTTGCCACAATCTCCAATCCGTAAGCGGTCAGTTGCCGATTGTCATCAACAGGGTTACCGGGGAAGATGAGCATGAGTTCATGTTCGGCTCCATGTTCATCCGCCCATTCGACGATGGCGTCCTCGTTACCCATTGTGAATGCTTGAGCGTCCCAAGATTGACGCTCTTCCAAACCGCCGAGGAAGATTTCTCCAAAGGAATCCATCATGATCATCATTGACCCAAACAGCAGCATCGAAAGACCGACTGCGAAGAATGTGAAGCCCAATCGAACCGGTTTTCGAACACTGGAACGGATGGTCAGGCCGATGGTTGCAGGCAATTTCGAGGTCAACTTCTGCAGACCTCTTGAAGAGACTCTAATTTCATGTTGACCTCGCAAGATCTCAAGGGGTTGCAAACGTGATGCCTGTATTGCCGGGATTATTCCTGATAAGAACACAATGGCCATTGCAAGGATGGCGGTATCCATCACTAGAGATGTGGGTATTTCGGGATTGATGATGGGGATTCCAATGATGCTCTCGTACATCTTGACCATCGCTGGTGCCCCAAAAAAAAGCCCTGGTATGACACCCAATACACAACCGATGACCCCAATGAAAATCGGGGCGATGACATAGCCAGGCATGATGGACATTCGCTTGACTCCGAGGGTGCGGAGAACTGCGATTTCCTTGGCCTGAGATTGGATTAATCGTTGAAGGCTCAGGAAGATGGTGATACCAGCGACCACCGCCAGCATGCCCGTAATGACCGGATACGATTTGGAGGCACCATCCACATCCGCTCGCAAGAATTCGACCGACGTGACACCGGTTCGATCATACACGCCCATCGCTGAATCATCGTTCTCACTGACAATATCTGAAATGCCTGCAATCAGCTCGGTCAATCCACTTGCCTCAGGAGATTGTGAGTCCGGTGTACCCTCAACATCAATCAAGAGTAGATTTGAATCACCTGCACTGAAATTGGCAAGTGCCTCAAGACCCTCATCGGTCATGTATCCGGTCACGAAGGTTCCCGGTTGAGCGGGAAGGATTTCGTCTCCGATGGTGAAGTAAAGGTGGTTGGAATGGAAGCCGATTCCCACGACGGTGTAGTTGAGTGCATAACCAGCGCCTGCGCTGATCCGAACGGTGTCGCCAATTTCCAAATCGAGTCCTTCAACGGCGTGTTGATCGATGACAATCTCGTCGGCTGCAGCAGCCATCCGACCACCCGAGCAACAATCATGGTCGGGGATCCAAACCTTGTCCACTGCCCCTTCATCGATTCCGTGCCAAACG
>CALCEF010000345.1 GCA_937901365.1 uncultured euryarchaeote
TAGAGCACTTGATTCGTAATCAAGAGGCCGGGAGTTCGAATCTCCCCAATGGCTCCATTCGCTTGAAGAACCCCAGCCTATTGGCATCATCATGGACTGGTGGATGTGGGCAATATTCATCCTATTCGGTATCTGTGTCCTAGGCTATTTGTTGTGGTTAGTCATACCATAGATTACAGTCAGGTATCTAAGAAAAAGACCATTGATTATGGCATGAATAAAGCCAAAAAGTTGCGGGAAAAAATGTTGGAGGACACCGAATAATGGATGTTGGAGAAGCCGCCGGAAATCCGATGATTCGCAATGCCTTGGGCGACTCCTTCCCAGCATCTCCAGAAGTGACCATTCGTCTCTGTCGCGAAGCCGGTGTGGATGAATACAGCCACGTTCTTCACCTCGGCGCTGGTGTGGGCACCGTTTGTCAAATGCTGATTGAAACATTTGGGTGCAAGGCGACCGGCGTCGTGGCCATCGAACCATTACTCCAACACTGTATCTTTGAAGATGAACGAGTGCAATACGTGCATTCCAATTTGTCAGAACCTCCGTTTGAACCGGGTACATTCACACATGTTCTCATCGAGTGCCGTTGTGTCATTCAGCGCGATCTGGAAGCAGTTTTCGCAGCAGCCAAACAAATGCTTGTCCCAGGTGGACAATTGATTGTCAACGAACCCGTCCTCCTCGCTGATTCAACATTGCCGAAACTCATTGGGCGTATGGTCGGTGAAACACGAATCAATGAAGTCGTTCAACAACGTACAGCATTGGATATTGGAATTGAACTCTCCACGGCAGGTTTCAATGTCATCAACAGTCGTGGTGAACCCGAAGTTACCGAGAGGTTGTTGGCGAAGTTAAATCAGATTTCGATGTTGTTGAAAATGGCCCTTAGATTCTCGTCGTTTGATCCAAAATCGGAAGAGTTTCCTTTCACAAAGAAGGATCTTCTCAAGGCCTTTGATGAGTTGAAAAAAGCCCTCGACGATGAGACATTTGGTTGGCATTCGTGGCGTGCGATACCAAATTGACCGCAAAGGTTGACCTCCGAATGGTCAACTCACACCGCATGAGTTGGGTCTTTGATGCTGGAAAGATTGGTCTCACCGCTCTCATTATTTTCGCCATTGTCCAAGTGAGTGAGCGCAGTACTTTGCTCGCAGCAGTCATCGCATCAGTGCCCATTGTCAGTGTTCTCGCAATGATGTGGATGAATCATGAAGGCCAATCCGTCGAAGAAATCTCTGGTTTTGCCAAGAACATTGTGTGGTTACTCATCCCCTCTCTGCTGATGTTCATCGTCATGCCATTACTCATCGAGCGTGGTTGGGAGTTCTATCCAGCACTGGGTGCAGGCCTCATGACCACGATATTGGGATATTTACTGATGATTCAAATCATGGAAAAATATGGCATGGCTGCTTAGGCAGAATGAAATTTTTCCAAATTGATGATTGAACCAATTCGCGCCTCAACATCGGATTTGATGGTGGCAAGACTCTCGTCGGATTCAGCCTCAGCCCGCATCACAAGAATAGGCTCTGTGTTAGAAGGTCGGCACAGATACCATCCATCTGGATAGCGTACTCGAATCCCGTCAACTGCACTGTATTCCATGTCGGAATATGCTTCTCGCACAGCATCCATTGTTTCTTCTCTACCTCCTGTGAGTGGAACCTTTGCTTCACCGGTTGAAGGATAGGATGGAATGCCATCAAAGAGCGACGAGAAGGGCTTGTCATCTCTTGCGACCAATTCGATGAGGCGGGCTGTAGCATACAATGAGTCATCAAAACCGTTCCAACGATCGTGGAAGAAGAAGTGACCACTCATCTCACCGGCCATCGGGACTTCGGGATTTTCACGTAGGGCCTGTTTGAGGAATGAATGTCCCGTTCGCATCATGTGAGCGATACCACCCGCAGCTTCGATGGTTTGTTCCAACGCCATGCTGCACTTGACGTCATGAATGACCGTTCTGGCAGCATCGCTCGCATCTGCGGGCACACGCGAGAGAATGTCGCGTGCAAACACGGCCAAGAGTCGATCGGGATGGATGAAATTTCCATTTTCATCAACCACGCCAACACGATCACCATCGCCATCGATGCCGATTCCAAATTCTGCACCGGTCTCGACAACTTTCTCTCCGAGTTCAACCATGTTCTTGGGTCGCGTGGGGTCGGGTGGGTGGTTGGGGAAGGTATTGTCCCAATCACAATGTATGGCTACAGTATCACATCCAAGTTCGTTACAAAGATCAACCATGAAGGGTCCAGGGACCGCATTAGCACAGTCGATTACAACCTTCACAGTGCGTGCGGGCAATCCGGCGTTTTCGATGACATCTGACATGTATGTTGAGAGGAAGCCCCCAGCATCGATGTGTTCACCTTCGCCTGTGCGGAAGTTACCAGTTTCAAAGACTGCGCGAAGGGCTTGAATTTCATCGCCGGCCATCGCAGCGGTTCCCCGGCACATCTTGAATCCATTATACTCAGGCGGATTGTGGCTGGCGGTAATCATCACCCCTCCATCGACATTGAGATTTGCAGTTGCACTGTAGAGTGCACCAGTCGTACAAATTCCGAGATCGTGAACATCACAACCGGCTGACATCAGCCCATTGACGAACGCCTCGTGGAGTTCAGGTCCTGATTCTCGGATGTCTCGGCCGACCGCCAGCGCGTTACAATCGAGGAATGTCGGCAATGTTTGACCCAAGCGATTTGCGAAGGCAGGAGTCAGTTGTGAGCCAGCAATGCCACGAATATCGTAGGCCTTGAACGTCTCAAGTGCCCACTCGCTCATGGTCGGTCGACCGGGGCTTTACTCAAAGTCGCTGCGATTCAGCGAGTGGGGTGCACAGCACTTTCATTCGAGATTTTCTCCACTCACACGCGTCGTCATGATGTAGATGACAACC
>CALCEF010000346.1 GCA_937901365.1 uncultured euryarchaeote
GTGCCTCAAATGAAATAGGAATCGTCTCTTGTTCCAGCAACCGAATGGGTGAACGAGGGGGCATGATTTCCGCATGGCTAGGACCTGGATGTGAAATGGTAAGATCTGTGCCACTATTATCGAATGATGAAACCGTGACAGTCCATGGGACCAATCGACCAAGGCCATCCCTGATTTCGATGCCTTGCGCGCCAAAGGAGCCACTCGTGAATACATCTCCGGGATCATCATCGTCGCCGTTAATCAGACTGTTATCACCATCTGCTTCGACGACCTTGAGATAGGCATGTTCAGGATCACGATTGACTTCATTATGCTCAAAATCAGCAAAATTTCGATTCTCATGGGTGACGAGAAGGCCATGGGATGGAAGTTCTCTGTCGAAACCTTGGTTAATACGAGATTCCATCCAAATGTATTCTCCTGGGGCTATTGCAATTCTCACAGTTCCAGCGCTAGCGACATGTGGTAGAATTGTGTAGGACTCATTGTCTGCAGGCCCCAAAGTACCAATGGGAAGGTCGAGGGGTTCGTTGGCACCAATCAAATCCAAGGTACCGGAAGTTGGAAGTGCAGGGGTTCTACCATTGCCATTCCAATTCCCGCTGGCCATGATGTCCCATGCGCCAACACCGCTCCAATCGCTGCTTGGGACATCGCTGTGAACATCATACAAATCGACCGCCCCAAACATGTGCAGCATTTCGTGAATCATGGTTCCTAGACCTGAGGAAAAAGATGCGATTGTGTAAGCCCCAATTGATTTGTCACCTACAGTAAAACCTGGCGAAAGGGGGGCATAATGGCTCCAAATGGCATTCTGATTCCCCCCGTCCTCTTGGGCACCGCCTGTGTGCAATACCAATAGACGATCCACCCAACCATCATTGTCGATGTCATATGGGGCCATGTCCAAATTTTCGAACGTGGTTGTCAATGCTTCTTCGACCAGCCCTGCGGGACCTCCAGTGTTCTCATCACCAACATCACGTTCGCCACCCGAATCTCGGCCATATGCTGCTTCATTGTAATGCGCAGTATGAATTTGCGATTGTATGTCAGCAGTTAGTGTCGAACGGCCACTGCTAATTTCAGAGAAATACGTTGCCGCAGAATTGGTGCCCATCAGCATTGCATCTGCGCGATCATAATCAGATCCGGGTGCAGACAGATCGTCTGGGAATTCAACGATAATCACCAACCAACGCTCATCATCCTGCATTTCTACGATTTCCGCATCATTTGTCATGATCACTTCTTCTCGAATAGCGTCGAAGATTGGCATATACAGGTCTGGTTGACTGGCCAACCATTGGCCTCCGAGGACGATGGCGATTGCCAACGCGACCCGAATCAACCTACTCATAACATACCCGAGTACAGCGTAATGCTTCAAGCCCACGCCTATACGGGACTGGAAAAAGTCAATCCTTGGACTTCATGAAAAGGTCCGAAAGCGAGGATTGGCGCTCTGAAACGGTTGTTTTGAGATCCAGCCAGCCCAAGCCAGATAAATTGCAATTGGTCGAAGCAATTGATTGTCTAAACTCCATTGGTAGTGGTGTCCCATCACATCCACTGATGATTAGGTTGTTCACACGGTGCCTTACCACTGCATCCAACAATGCGTCTCTCGCATCCGAATCAAGACATAGGGCTTGATTTTCAACCCAACCAAGGTGACTAGGCGATGATTTTGCTGTGATGGATGGGCAGGCGCCTTCACAGTGACACATTGCAAACATATGGCGACGTAGATCACCCTCAGAGTCGAAGACTGAAGATGGAGCGCGAGCATTGTTCGACAAAACTGGTTTGGGCATCCATTGATTTACCATTTCAGGAATGATGACCAACATGATGGATAAGGTCAACCAAATGCCCTCAAGGGCTGAAGGACAAGCTAGCCACCATAGGAATAGTAGCGTCCCATGAATGCGTATTCGGAATGGGTCAAATGGCTCAGTCACCATCAATGCGAGCAATCTAGCCAATGTCAAACCAATGATTGAGAGGACGGTCAAGAAAATCCACCATGAGATTCCAATGCCGACTTCAAACAACAGTACGGCGTCATATTGGACCCCTATACCCTCGACATTTGAGATCATGCCAGCACTTTCGATTGTCATTGGGTAGCCTGATAACCACCAGAATGCTGCTGAAATAAGGCCTATTCCAACCCCTCCTATAGTGACAGTTCTGAGCCATTTTCGCTCACTGGGCAGCAACCCTTCATCCGCAAATGAAAGGAGTTGGTGGGTCGCCAATGGAAGGGTTGTAATCATCGCCAATAAGGCGATCATCGACCAACGGGTACTCATCCACCCATGTGGGTCGTAAATGGAAACTGTACCCTCTGCAGCACCCAAGGGTAGAGATGACAGCCACGCCTCAAGGATCAGGTCGATTTGCCACCACCAAAATAGGGTCGAAATGCTGAGAATGAATAGTAATCCTGTGCCACGAATTGCCAACTCGTCGATATGCTCGCGAAGGGGTCTCTCTACATCTCTAGAGAGGCGAAGGCGCAATCCGACACCTCACATCATATCCTTGGCTGTCGGTGGTGTGCGAGCAGCCAATGCGGTTCTGTAGACACCGTATGCTGCCCAAACACTGCAGAAGAATGCGGTCGCCCAAAGATATGCATCGGACCCACTGGCTAACCAGTGAAGTCCTAAGAGTGCAAAACCAATGGTGAGTAGTCCCCGGCGGAGACCCTCAGGGTAAGCGAGTTGGCGGTCAAGGTGATCAGGGCCAGTGTCAAATTTCCTCTCGAGAATTTCTTTTTGCACAACAGCACCGACTAGAAGCGCTGTCAGTGTAAGGAAGAACCATGTTACACCGGTGTCCATCACGGCTTCAGAGATTGCTTTTTGATGCTCAATTTCCAGAGCCTCAGCGTCGACTTCTTGGTCGAATAAACTGTGATCTCCAGAAGAAATGACTCGGGTGCTTTGGTCGGACGAAGCAGATGTTTCACTTGGTGAATTCACAATGAATGAGAGTGTGTTCCAATGATCGTCTGCATTGGGAGCACCATCGCCATTGACCATGTTGCCAACAACCCAAAACGCCACATCGCCATCATCAGTTTCAGGTGCAGTCCATGTGAATGTCCATTCTGCAGGCGTAGTGACGTCAGACTGAGTAATTCCAGAATTTGTAGTGGTAGCAGATGCTTCTTCCCCACTGTCTTTTTCGGGTCGAATTATTTGGTCCTCAGCCCAAGAAAAACTACCCATTCCTTCCGTTGAAAGGAAGAAGCCGCCTGCTGAATTTGAGGCGTGCTCAAGTGTAAGGGTCATGGTATAGGATTGCCCTGTTTCATAGGCATGAGGTGCGCCTGCCAATTTCACCAGAGTGCCTGTATTGGGTGAACTTGAATGACAGGTGCAACCAGCGCGCCATGTCGGATCTCCTGAACCGTCGCCATTGTTATCAGAAGGTGGGCCCAAATGCATGGCCATGCCGGGCCCTGCCAACAACAGCAGTAAGGAAAGTAAGACTGTGAGCCGGATTGAGATTCGTGACAATGCTAACCCCTACAGCCTGTTCGACCTTGCGTCCGTCCTTAACGGTTGCTTCATCGGGGTGCCCCTAAAGGGCACCCCACGAGTTATTGGCTGAATCAGAGATCCTTGAATGCAGCATTCAATTCATTCATCATCTTCTTGCCATCACCGAAGAGCATCATCGTCTTGTTTTCGTAGAACAAATCATTGTCTACTCCTGCATAACCGACCGATAGGCTTCGCTTGATGATTACAACAACTCGTGCCTTGTCTGCATCGATAATTGGCATGCCTCCTAGAGGCCCCTCTCCGCTGCGTGCGACCGGGTTTACGGTATCGTTTGCACCGATGACCAATGCGACGTCGCATTCGGGCAACTCAGAGTTGATTTCATCCATCTCAATCAACTGCTCATACGGTACGTTAGCTTCTGCCAATAGAACGTTCATGTGACCGGGCATTCGACCCGCAACTGGATGAATTCCATAACTGACTTCAACGTCTTGGGCTTCGAGTAAATCTGCGAATTCTTTGACCGCGTGTTGAGCCTGACTAACCGCCATACCATATCCAGGGATAATCACACACTTGGTGATGCCATCACAAACCATGGCGACCTCTTCGGGATCACTACCGACTTTTGTTCGGGTGACGGTCTCTTTTCCACCGCCACCAAATGATTTGAACAACACCGCTGTGAGGGTACGATTCATCGCCTTGCACATGATGAAGGTCAGAATCAAACCGGCAGCACCAACCATTGAGCCGGCGATGATGAGAACGTTATTTCCAATCACGAAGCCGGTAAACGCTGCTGCGATTCCCGACATCGAATTCAACAAACTCACAACAACGGGCATGTCCGCTCCGCCGATTGGAAGAACAAACAAAATTCCAAGTAGACCGGATACGCCTGCTAGACCATAGATGTAATCTGTATTTTCGGGCTCTTGGATTGTGAGCCAGATAAGGGCAAAGGAACCGGCCAACAGTGCACCCTTGACGAAATTAAGCCACGGAGGCCCCCATGTGGGGAAGTTGACCCACTTGCGGCGTCCCCGATCGTCCTTCTTGGTCAGCGGAATGTAAAATCCACCCTTGAGCTTACCCATGGCCATCAAACTACCAGTGAGGGTTAGCCATCCAACCAAACCCGAAAGCCCGATGGCAATCCAGGTTGCATACAACTCAACACCGGGGGCAGGAATGTCGCTTTCCTGGATTCGCTTTAGGACCTCTGAAAGGCCAACCAATGCGGATGCACCCCCACCAAATCCATTGAACAAAGCAACCAATTCAGGCATCCCTGTCATTTCGACACGAGTGGCCATCCAAACGCCGATGATCGTTCCGACAGCCAAACCGCCGACAATCAATTCGAGACCGATGATACCATCACTGTTCATTTTGGCCATGGTGACCAAAACGGCGAGAAGCATTCCATATGCACCAAGGCGATTTCCTTGTGGGGCTGTCTTGGGGCTAGACAATTTCTTGATTCCCAAGATGAACAAAGCGGCAGAGACAAGATAGCCGATATCCCAAACAACTGCATCGACCATTTCAGTCACCTCCCTTTCGGTTCTTCTTCCCAGCAATCATTTCCAGCATGCGATTCGTGACCATGAAGCCTCCAACCACGTTGATTGTGGCCATCACCAGAGCCGCGAAGGCCAGCCAAGCTGCCAATCCAGGATTCCAGTCAAGGAATTCAGTGTTCGACAAAAACAAGGCACCCACAATTGTGATTCCTGAAATGGCGTTCGCACCCGACATAAGTGGGGTGTGCAACGTTGGAGGGACTTTGCTAATCAACTCAAAGCCAAGGAAAATTGCGAGAATGAAAACTGTGATACTCGCCACGAGTGTTGCCAATGTCAGACTCATCCCATCACCTCCGCAAGGCGTGTTTGTTTCTCATGAATTTCCCCATTCATACAGACCAAAACGCCTCCCATTCCTGAGACGAAAAAATCACTCCCTTCAGGAGCTCCAAACAATATGTCATCCTCAGGATCGATGACGACTTCACCATCCTTGACCAAGGATGTAATGAAGGTTGTCAGATTATTCGAATACAGCATACTTGCAGTCGATGCTAATTGGCCAGGTAAATTTGTGGTGCCGACGATTGTGACACCATTTTCAGTGGTGATGATTTCACCAGGTGATGTCAATTCACAATTGCCGCCAACATCGGCGTTCATATCGACAACAACCGAGCCGGCTTTGAATTCAGTGACCGCTGATGCTGGAACCGTGATTGGAGCGGGGCGTCCAAAAATTCGAGCGGTTGTCACAATCACATCAGCATCTGCTGCGACTTCACAAACAGTATCGTTGACTTTCTGAATGAATTCAGGTGTCAATGGTTTTGCGTAGCCAGATTCATCTTCAAAGTCGTCCATTCCTTCTACCTCAATAAAGCGGCCACCCACGGATTCAATTTGCTCGGCCGTTGACTTTCGAACATCAGAGGCATAGACGATTGCACCTAGGCGCTTTGCCGTTGCAATGGCTTGCAAGCCGGCAACACCGCTACCCATGATGACAAACTTCGCCGGCCGGACCGTGCCCGCTGAAGTGGTCATCATCGGAATACCCTTGGGCACCTGTGCGGCCCCCATGAGGACTGCTTTGTAACCAGCGAGATTGTCCTGACTTGAATTGACGTCCATCGCCTGCGCACGCGACAAGCGGCGAGGAATCATATCCATACTCATCAGAGTCACCTTGGCATCCATCGCTTGCCGGATGCGTTCTGGGTGGCGGAACGGATCTGATACACAGGCCACGATTTGTCCTTCTGTAAGGGATGAGAAATCTGGGGCTCCGATGCAAATCAGAACATCGCAAGCCATCGCTTCCTCTCGTGTTGTGATGGATGCCCCTTTTGCTTCATATTCTGAATCCGAGTGATGTGAATGCTGACCTGCGCCCGATTCAACAGATACTTCGAAACCTAACTTGGATAACTTGGGGACAGAATTCGGGACAATCGCGACTCGAGTTTCATCTCCGCTTTCTGCAATAACACCTAACTTCATTTCATCGACTCCGAATCGGCCACGCAACCCCATAGGGGTTGTATGAAGGAATCGACCCTCAATCGGTTATTGAACCATACGGACTCAATAACAGGGTGTTCAATTCCTCAGAACAGGATGATTGCACCAACACCGAAGACCGCGACATCACATATTGCATGCGCGATATATGGAATCCAAACACTTCGATATCTCACGTAAAGCCAAGAGAAGATTGCACCTCCAATAAACAAGGCAACGCTGGAGAGCAAATTCGCCCACCAAGGGAATCCGAAAACGGCCAATGCCACAGTGTGATGGATTACGAAGATGAAAGCAGAGAGGAAAATCGCAGGATATCCTTCACCAACCAGAACTTCTGACTTGATAACCAAGAACCAACGGAATACGTATTCTTCAAGCAGTGAATTGATTAGAATCCAGTAGATGGTCGCAAGCAGGTAGATTTTGGGGTCCATCAACCCGACTGGTTCGAGAGCATCCGAGAGCAGTTTGGCATCGATGGCATCACCAAGCAATAGCCAAGTTCCGACCATGCCAACACTCATGCCAACACCCAAGCCGATACTCATCAGATAACCTCCTTGCTGTGGTTTCGACCAAGAAATGGAACCACGATCGACCTTGAGCAACCAGTAGAGAGGGAAACAAAGTAACCACAATTTTGTGATGACGAAGATAATTTGAGACGCCGTGCCATTGTCCACAGTGAAGGAGATAATTGTGGATAGAGAAGGGGCCGCTCCAACAAGAATGATGGCGAGCAACGCGCGGCGCCTTTCTTCCATGACAGGGGTTGGAACCTCCTCCTCTTCAAGCATTACCCTGCAAGGTAACCCCTATGGACATTAGTCGATGCCCAATGCGTAACGAGGAGTACTCATGTGTGAGGATGATGGAATGAAAAAATCGATTCGAGTTGCAGTTACTGGAGCAGCTGGAAACATTGGATATGCACTGTTATGGAGAATCGCTAGTGGAGATTGTTTTGGTGCAAATCAGCCAGTTACCCTTCAATTGCTGGAGATTCCACCGGGCATGCAGCGTTTAGACGGAGTCATCATGGAGTTGAAAGATTCTGCATTCCCACTCGTGCATGACATCGTCGGCACAGATGATCCCAATATTGCATTCAAAGATGCAGACGCAATTTTTCTAGTTGGCTCACGACCTAGGACTAAGGACATGGATCGAGCCGATCTTGTTGCTGCAAATGGTCCAATTTTCGTTGGCCAAGGCAAGGCAATCAATGCCGTGGCATCACCAAATGTGAAGGTCATCACCGTGGGCAACCCCTGTAACACCAATGCGCTCATTGCCTGTGCAAACGCGCCGGATATTCCCTCTCGGCAATTTACCGCCATGACACGGCTTGACCAGAATCGAGCAGTAGGGCAAATGGCAGAGCGGGCAGGAGTGACCGCATCAACAATCCATGATGTATTCATCTGGGGGAACCACGCGAATACGATGTATCCAGATCCACGATTCGGGACCATCGATGGAAAAAGCGTAACCGATGTATTGGACAAAGAATGGTTACAAGGCGCGTTCCTTGAGACTGTTGCAACGCGCGGGAAGGCCATTATCGTCGCCCGAGGGGCATCCTCCGCAGCCTCCGCAGCCTCCGCTGCCACCGACCACATGCGCGACTGGTGGCAAGGTTCGAATGGGCGAATCGTTTCTATGGCTCTACCCTCGGAAGGTTGGTACGGAGTTCCTGAAGGACTTGTGTTTAGTTTCCCATGTCGATGTGAAAATGGTGAAGTGACTGTGGTCGAAGATCTCCCTATCGATTCATTTGCGCAATCAAAAATTGATGAAAATGTGGCTGCACTATTGGAAGAGCGCGATGCGGTTAGCGAACTTTTGGGCAATTGAGGTGAAACATGAATCGACCGCTCTACCTCGAGCACGACGGAAAGGTTCTGCTTGTAGATCTTGAAGGGGTTGGACCCCAGAAAGCGGTCATGGGCAGAGTTGGCGAGATTTCGCTGCGATTACCAACAGAATCTGAAGTTGATTCGATGGGAATCAAATGGTCGGAGCGACGCACAAATCGCATCAAATTTGGCAACGAATTTCACGAGGTTGTATACGCCTTTCCAGAGATTGAGTGGCCTGAAAATTGGACGTGGAAAGACAAGCTAATTTCAGATGGCTGTGTAGACCCTTTGGCCCGTGAATGTGTCTACAGAAGTATGCATAGAGTCGTCTCTAAAGTCATCTTATTGAATGGGCAAAATCAAGTCGTAATGGCGAAGGTGAAACGTGGATTTTTCACTGGGCACTGGACATTGCCTGGCGGTTTCGTTGACTATGCGGAGCACCCCCTTGAGGGAGCGATGCGAGAAGTGTTCGAAGAGTTGGGTGTCAGCGTTGAAATTTCAGCGGATGACATCGTGCAAATCGCTGAGAGAATTTTCACCAGTGAAGGGATTCAATTCTTGTCTTTCACATACAAGTGTGATGTAAAGGAAGAGTTGACGTTCTCGCCAAAACAAGATGAAATCGATGAGGTTCGTTGGTTCTCAATCGAAGAGGCGTTGTCGCGTGCTGCGAGTTTGTTTGATGTGGAGGCTTTGAGGGCTTTACAATGAGTGATACTCAGCGCGACTTCGTTTTTCATCGAGCAATTCAACTCGGTGTCATACTCGTGGTTGGTTGTTGTCTGATCAGTCAAGTGATGATGCAACTCGGCGGAGGGGTGCGGGATGAATCCGTCGACCTGAGAGATCAAGTTCCCGACGATTTTGATGATGAGGGCTTGGTATTCGAGGATGGTTTTCCTCCGTTCATCTCCTCAGCAGGAGCTTTCATGCCTGAAAAAATCGTTTTCAATATCGGTTTATTTGGAGGCGGCATCATGATGATTTTTCTCTCCTTTGAAATATTTCACAGAACCAATCCTGAAGGGAAAAAACGGAGAGTTTGCAACGTGGTGGCGCTGATGTCTGGACTCATCATTGGGTTCTCGATGATGCAAATTGTCGCGCATCCGTTCAATACGAGTATCATCATGCATATTTTCTGGGCCATGAACATCTTTTGGTGTGCGCAAATCTGGATTGGTACATTGGCCTA
>CALCEF010000347.1 GCA_937901365.1 uncultured euryarchaeote
ACATCAACGGAACTCGATTCGCAAACCGCAGCACTTGGATGGGCTGATCACCCGGCAAGTCCCCACCAAAGATGAGCCCAACTTCGACTTGGAAGGGGTTCCCATTGGTGACTTTCGGCTCTCGGGTCACCGTAGAGACGAATCGTGAATCGATGGCCTTGGAAAGTCCTTTTTTGATGAGCAAATCTTCGATTGGCGAAAGACAATCGGTTGGAGGCGCCGTCAATTTGACCTTTCCAAATGCTGCGAGAAGATCACTCACCTGATCGGGTTTCAGCAAGTGCGGTTTGTCCTTGGGAGTCAATCCTGCTTTGCTGATGATGTCTTGAGCCCGAGGATTTGTCACCGAAGAAAATGTGTGCCTGAGGAAATATCGAAGCGGAGTATTCGCACCTTCTCCTTCACTGGGAACTTTCGTATCGCGGAGCAAGCGCTGCAAGGTTCCAATTTCCAACCCATGCGGATGGGGCTTGATGTCCTTAACAGGGCGAGGTAACTCATCGGTAACACGAGGCCAAGATGCCTCATCGAGAACGTTGCCTTCTTCGTCATAAGCGACAAAATCGATACTCGCATGTGGATTGACAATACTGGTCATCTTGAGATATTGGTGCACAGATTGCTTGCCCCGCTGATACTTGGCTTTCATCAGCGTCTCGATTCGAATACCATGGTCCCCAATCCAGTGAAGCCCCTTCGCTTCATTCACTTCATCTTCTGAGAATCTCTTTTCGTTACTGAGGATGGCCTTGTTCTTCTTCGTATCCAATCCAATATTGACACGAACCGCACCCGCTTCACTCGCAATTTTTGAGATTACTGCGGTCGGCTTACCAGTCGTCAATTGGCTATACATGACCACACCAGTAATTCCGATCCCTTGCTGCCCCCGAGTTTGGCGGATGGTGTGGAATCGAGAACCGAAAAGGAGCGAACCAAACACTTTGGAAATGGACTTTTGACGAATCCCGGGTCCATTGTCACGTGTAATCAGACGCAACAGATCCTTCTTCCCCGGCTCCTTGCGAATTTCAATTGAAATCGTCGGTAAAATCCGATGCTCTTCAGCCGCATCCAATGAGTTGTCTACGGATTCTTTCACTGCTGTGATGATGGACCGTGGTAGCGTATCGAAGCCCAGAAAGTGTTTGTTCTTCTCAAAGAATTCACTGATGCTTGCCTGCTGCATTCCAGATGACTTTCTTGCCATGTGCCTCGCGCTCCACGGCTCCAGGTCCTCCCTACGCCCAATGCGGAGGGGCCAGCAGGCCGCAAACCGCTCGGGCAACGGGGCGGCATAAAAGCCTCAAGGATAGAAAGCGGATTTATCGCTCAAAATCGAGCATCACTTAGGAAGCGGCTTCGATGCTGTAATCGAGAATAAGCAATTGAATAGCATAAGCGATTTCTTCACCATCATCGCTATGTTGGCAACCAAGCTGTCCACCGGAATCAGCTTCGACAGTGATCTCCAGAG
>CALCEF010000348.1 GCA_937901365.1 uncultured euryarchaeote
GCCACACGCCAATGAGTGATGCACCGTTGGTGATTGATGTCGTCGACAACGGCGGGCAATGGACACACCGTGAATGGCGCATGCTGCGCTATCTAGGGGTCGATACTCAAATCATCGACAACATGACTCCGGTTTCAGAACTTCGGGAACTCGACGGATTGATTTTATCCGGAGGCGCTGCAAGAGTTGGCCTAACCGGTGAACTTGGGAACTGCGGTGCATACCTTGCGTTGGAGATTCCAATTTTGGGAATCTGTGCGGGCCATCAATTCATGGCAGGATTTTACGGTGGCAGTGCAGCAGAAGCCCCTGAACCGGAATTCGGAGCCGCCAATATCACACTCGCCAATGGTGGGGGCAAAATTTTCGAAGGCACCCCCGAAACTCAAATCGTTTGGGAATCTCACAATGACGAAGTCAGCGAACTGCCTGAAGGCTTCTTCATCACCGCGAGTAGCGAATCGTGTGAAGTACAAGGTATGGAGAACGAATCAGGGGATCGATTCGGCCTTCAATTTCATCCCGAAGTAAACGATTCAGAATACGGCCAAAACATGTTCCAAAATTTCATCGAAGTTTGTCGAGAATCACGCGATTCTCAATGATTCAGCCAGTTTTCTCACATCTGCGCAGGCGACGGCTTCAAATGGGAGTGGTAGGTCGGCGAATTCGATGGCTACTGTTACCTACAAGTGTCTGCGCTGCGGTCACCACGATGAGTTCCAAGGTACACGAACAGGAATTGCATGCAAGGCGTGCGGCTTCCGTATTTTTGTCAAGCCACGTCGACAGGGGCACAAAACCCTAGATGCGATTTGAAACGTCTTGTTGAAAGACTGTGACAAACCCGCTCTTTGCGATGGCATCGTGGCTCTCCACCCACGCACCCAAGCGATTCGATGAATTGGCGGTACCGCAATCGATTCGCGATCAATTCATTCGTGCAAGTTCGAGTGGAGACCCTCCACATTTGCTAATCACGGGTCCAGCCGGAGTAGGAAAAACCGCAGCTTGGCGGCTTGTAGCCCGCCAGGTCCTGGGTCCGGGTTGGAAGTCAACAAGTCACATTCTTCAGGCCAGAGACCTATCTCGCCAAGCAGGTGCAATGAAGACCTTTGAGGAATTTTTGCGACCAGCCGGCTTAGATTCATCGGACACCCTTGCGAGTAGAACCAGTCTTGATGCGTTTGATCGCAATATGTGGGCTGGCGATGTAGGTGAAGCCCCGTGTGGAGAAGAAACACAGGTTGAGTTTGGTCGTGCACCCGTCAGCCGACTGATTATCATCGAAGATGCAGATCACCTCGGCTCTCGTCGTCAACCCTACCTTCGTCGCATGATGGAATCTGAATCCCACACCACTCGATTCATCTTCACCGCTCGTGCCCCGAGCAGAATCATCGATGCACTCCGGAGTCGAATGCAACATATTCGAATACCTCCTATCCCTTCCGAAGAAATTGCTGCTACCGTTCGAAAGGTCACTTCGTTGGAAGACGTCACTATGGCAGAAGGAATGGCTGAGGACATTGCACACGTCGCTGCTGGGAATTTGCGGAAGGCTTTGTTCACGATTGAACTACTCGCCCGTCGACAAATGACCGAAGAACGCAACCGTCTCTACGAAGTGGTTTCCGCCAGTACGTTACAGCATGCCCGCCGAATGCTAGAACTCGCCCTTAGAGGCCGTGTGATTGAGTGGCGATGGGAAAAACAAGGTGGTCGTAATATCAAGACGTTAGAGGGTGCGATGGGCCAACTGGACGAGATGATGGGTGCGCACGC
>CALCEF010000349.1 GCA_937901365.1 uncultured euryarchaeote
AAGGAAGGGATTACTGCGGCGTAGGCCCCTTTGGGATCTTGCCAAGGGCCGTGCACGTTGAAATAGCGCAATGAAATCGCTTTAATTCCTGAATTCAAAATCGCAACTTCAGCAGCCAATTTATCTTCAGCATATGGAGACTGGCAATTTGCGATTGTCGACTCTGTGACTGGATGTTCAGTGGCATTGCCATAGATGGCAGCCGTGCTTGAGAACACAATTCGTTTTACTCCGACTTGTTTGGCTGCCTCAACAACATTGATTGTGCCCTGCAAGTTAATCGATTCCGATTGTGATGGGTTGGCAAAGGATGCGGGGACAGAAGCGAGAGCTGCGAGGTGAACGACATGGGTGCAATCTGCCATCGCTTCAAGAACTTCATCGAAGTTTCTCACATCTCCTTCGATTGTGGTCGTACCCCCGATTCGAGTGTAACCACTTGAGAAATCATCGAAGGCGATGACTTCGGCACCACCGAGCAGCAATCTTTCGCAAACATGCGAGCCGATGAAACCAGCACCACCTGTCACAAAAACGCGCATATGCCGCCCTACGGGCGGCGTTCTTTGATGCATTTGGTCAACCGAGGGCTTGATGAAGCAAGAGTTAGGCGGCGAAATCATGGGATGGGATGCCTCGTTCGCTGCTCGAGCCGATTCTGGCGACCTGAGTGTCGGCATTATTGGGCTCGGATATGTCGGTCTTCCAACAGCCATTGGCTTCCGTGATGCGGGGTTCAATGTGTGGGGTGTTGACCTATCGGAGCGAATTGTCAACGCTTTGCATGAAGGTCGAAACCCGTTGGGCGATCCTGATCTGGATGACATGATTCCTGAGCCTGGGTCTGAGCGCTGGACGATTACCCGAAGCACTGCAGATGCGACAGCAGCCTGTGATGTGCTCATCGTGACGGTGCCGACACCGGTTTCTCCTGATTTGAAACCAGATTTGTCCTACGTTGAAAGCGCCGGCCGTGCCGTCTTTGAGGCCGCTGGAAAAGGCAACAGAAAGGTTGTGATTCTCGAAAGCACCGTCTACCCAGGTGTAACTGCAAGCACATGGTTACCGCTTCTGGAAGAGTTG
>CALCEF010000350.1 GCA_937901365.1 uncultured euryarchaeote
AAGGGAGAGGCCGCCGTCAATACGGCTCTTGCAAAACTTCCAAAGGAGGCCAACAATGCTCCTGATGAGGTTCTTTTCCGCCTGGCAGAGGAGAGGGGCCTTCAACCCGAGATGGTGGCCAATATCGCCAATCGCCTCGGTTGGACGAACTTGGAAATCAGGGTTGGTTTCACGGCGGATATGGCCGCAAGAAATGCCCAACAAACCAAAGCAGCTGCTAAGGCGAAAGGCAAGGAAAAATTGGTTGATGGAGATTGGCCCGCTACGGAGCGGCGATTCTACGACGACACATCACTAACAGAATTTGAGGCGAGTGTTCTCCACTGCACAGAAATCGACGCTTCGCTACTGAATCTATCCAGCGAAGTCCAAGGGAAACCAACGCACGCTATCATCTTGGATCACACACTATTCTATCCCGAAAGCGGTGGTCAATTGGGTGATTCTGGAACACTGGGTGAGGCAACTGTATTCGACACCCATGTCGAAGGCGATGTCATCCTACATCTCACAGACAGGCCGCTATCAGGAACAGTTCGGGGTGCGGTGTCTTGGGATCGCCGCAAGCAATTGATGGATCATCACACATCTGTACACATCATCGGTGGGAGTGCACGAACGTTGCTTGGCCCACATATCTGGCAAGCGGGTTCTTCCAAAGGTGAGCGCTATGCCCGCCTCGACGTCACCCACTATCAACGCCTGACAAGAGATGATCTCGATGCGATTGAAGATCATGCCAATGCCATTATCGCAACCAACCCCAATGTAGAGAAGATGGTCTTAGAGCGTGCTGAAGCAGATGAGAAATTTGGATTTGAATTATACCAGGGTGGGCCGCCCAAGCATAGCCAAATTCGCATCATTAGAATCGGTGAACACGATGTCCAAGCATGTGGAGGTACGCATCATGACCAAGCGGGCGAAATTGGGGAGGTTCGCATCATTCGCAGCAGTCAAGTCCAAGACGGGGTAGAGCGACTGCAAATCGTGGCCGGGGAAACAGCACGTGAACACGCCCGCCGGCAGGAGCGCCTGTTGGCCGAATCTGCCGAGGCCCTAGGGGTCTCCGTTGAAGATTTACCAAAGACGGTGAACCGCTTCTTTGAGGAGTGGAAATCTCAGCAGAAGAAAATCGAGGCACTAGAGGCTGAAATCGTCCGACTGCGTACCAGCGGAGGAGGGGATGAGGCCGTTGAAAAGGATGGCATACGTTACGTTGTAATGGAAGCTACAGGCGAACTCAAGCAAATGCAGAACATGGTTGGTGAACTGACTCGAGACACCGCGAAACCCACGGTGGCCGTTGTTGGCAGCCGTGAAGGTGGCGGCAAATTGATCGTCGCCATCACCGAGGGTACCGTGGCTGCAGAATCCCATAATGCTGTAGAGATTCTCAATGCTATCGCAGGCCATATTGGTGGTGGCGGCGGTGGTCGTCCAACCTTTGCTCAAGGTGGCGGAACAAACGCAGATGGGCTCGATGCTGCACTGGATGCAGCTAGGTCTTCCCTCAACCTGTAAATCTGTTCTACTCGTCCATTAGTTGTTGAACATCTTCGGCGAATAGTGTTGGTTCCCAATCTAAATCATTCCACCGCACACGTTGTTTGTGCTCTTTGTCTAGAATAATCGTCGCTGTGGAATGATCAACCAGATAGTCAGGGTGGTGACGCCCAGAAGTTTCGTTGGAATCTTCCTCATAGGTCGTGTTTGCGTAGGTTTGTAGTCCGACATGGAATGACTCCCAAATCGGCTCTAGAACAGATACTTCACCGGTCAAATGTGGCCAAGACAAGTTACGCAATGTCGCATATTCACCGAGAACGTTTTGCGTATCCCACCAAGGGTCTACAGTGACCGAAATGATGCTAAAATTGGTTCCGTAATCATCGGACAATTCTTGTGTAATCCATCGAAGATTTGAACTCACGATCGGACAAACATCTGGGCATCGAGAATAGATGAATGACACGACGAGAACTTGACCATCATAATCTGAAAGATTTGATGAATTACCATCGGGCTTTGTCAGGCTGAATTCTGTAACCTCATATTCTGGGTCATCGGCTGGCAAATCCTCACCGTGGAAAAGATCCAATTCCTCGCTAGGCGCTGTGCAGCCAGGTAAAAAGATGCAAATTGCTAGCAGAATCGCCATCAAATGTTTCATGCTATCTCCTCACAATTCATTCGGAACCGGTGTTTGGTCCATGTGCAAGAAGGCAAAAACAGCCCACCATGTGACAATATCCCAAGAGTGAGCAAGATTGGCAACTCCAGTTGCATTCTCCGTAACCATGTATTCTTCTAGCG
Organism: uncultured euryarchaeote; assembly: GCA_937901365.1. Classification (GTDB taxonomy): domain Archaea; phylum Thermoplasmatota; class Poseidoniia; order Poseidoniales; family Thalassarchaeaceae; genus MGIIb-P. The sequence goes on from CALCEF010000350.1 coordinate 2,317, forward strand.
TCTCCAATTTGTCACATGTTTTGTGATAACAAGGGAATCCATCAACAACACCATTCCATCCCAATGTGGCGACACCGATGTCTTGGAAAGAATCGTGATCGCTTCGAGCTGTGGGTGATTCGTAAATAGCCACAGTATCTTCGTACTCGATTTGCCACAAGGGACTTTCACCACCCGCCGCCCATTCAGCGGCTCCTCGCTCCATCTGGTACGCAAGGTCTAGAGCGTCTGCTCCAATCCATTCCGCTAGGTGAAACATACCAGGCTGGTCCACGACATCTCCAGTTCCATCCGGGCCTAAATAGACCGAAAGTGCGTAATCCCCTGGATAATTCACTCCTGCCATATCGAGATTTAGATAATTGCTCACAGTTACGCCAGATGGAATGTCGCCAGCAAATGCCCGGGAACCCCAAAGCCCCTCCTCTTCACTAGACCATAGGCAGAATACCATGGTTCGACGTGCATCGAAATCGGCCAGAGCACCTGCGGTAGTCAGAACCATTGCAGAACCTGCTGAGTTGTCATAGGCTCCGGTTCTAGTACCGTATCCAGTTTGTTCTAATCCCGGAAGCAGTGATGTTGGGGTTGCATAGGGGGCGATGTCAAAATGGCCTCCAAAAACCAGCCATTCGTCGGGGAAAGTCGTTCCATCTTTGTAGCCACAAACATTTGCCGCCCAAACTGTACCCGTCCAGTAACGATGGACTTCTGCACGCAATCCAAAACCAGTCATTACGCCTTCGAAATAATCGATGGCTTCCTCGTAAGATGGGTTTTGATTTCCAACCCAGCGATCCAAATATCCAACAGCGCCATCAGTACCACAGGTAACTACATCCGGACAAGGCGTTTCATCGGTCATGAATTCAACCCATTCGTAAACAGATCGTCCATCCACCCAACCGGCAGAAGCGTCGACCCCATCATCCATTGTCAAATCGGAGCGTTGCGGTCGAACGGTATCGAACGCTTTGATAGCAGCAGGGCCACCATCGGAATCGTGTGCAGTTAACCAATTCCATGTACCATTATCGCCATTTTCAGTGACCTTCACGGCCCCACCATTGGAGGGGTCTTCGATCCAATCCTGCCATGATTCGTTAGCTGCCCGAACCGGCCATTCAGTGCGACCATAATCACCCACCATCACCATCGCGCTGGGATTTCGAGGTGGGAGTAGCCAATCGACCGTTTTACTCGTTCCGGATTTGATGTCGAGTACGGTTCCGTTTTGAGCTCGATAACTACCGGGGTCGACAACGAAATACGGAATGTAGACGCTCAAGTCTGCTTTGGCAACCAGTGTAACCTTGCTCCAATCTCCAGCAACATACGAACCTTCGATGCTCAAATCGTTTGCACCAGGTGGTGATGAATCTCCTCCACCAAAGCAGCCTGAAAGTGGTGTTCCAAGCAAGAGGAATACCATCAGCAAACCCATTGCCGTCCGTGAACGCATAGGTCGCCGACCATGCAGACCTATCTGAATGAATCGGCCCTAAGGGCCGATTATCCATTGTTCATCAAAACGCCTCGATACGGTTTATCGATATCGAGTTGAGCAATGTACAATCCACTGGTGATACAGGACATGTAGGCATACCCATCGTGATATTCAACCGCCCACAAGAATGGAATCCAGCCGAAATCGTAGTATTGACTACCGAGAGGTTCACCATAATCGCTACCATGGGGGAGATAGAATGCAATGGTTGCTTCCATGTTTGTTGAATTCATATCTTGCCCTGTATGCCCTGCCTCAATCATTGTCTCGACATCGACAATCCACATGCCGCCGTGGTAATGGCTGACGTAGAGCCGGCCATCCCACGTCCCACCATGACTATTGTCCGGCAAATCATCACCATTTGTTGGGAAGTATACGCTGTCCAAGTTGTGCGGGCTAAACAGCAACCATTCGTCGTCATTGGCATGATCTTCACATGACGAACCGAAGCAGTGTTCCCAAGCGGTTGGTATTTCCCATGTGGAGTAAAGT
>CALCEF010000351.1 GCA_937901365.1 uncultured euryarchaeote
AGATAGAGGTACACTCCTCCATACCTGAAGACCAGTGGGTTGTTGAAATTGAAGAGCTACTGGGTCAGGGAATTCCGATTCGAAATCCCCCGCAAAGCCCACGCGCGCGCGAGCCTCAAACAGAATCGGATGCCGAACACGCAGACAAAGTCCGCCGAACACAAGCTGCAATACGTGCAGGCGTGTTGTACCAATTGAATTACGGGCGAATTTGGTCCGGAGAAATCGATAGTCCTTGGAGCGTTTTTGAAAGATTGGAAAGGGACAACCCTGCACCTCTTTCTGCATGGCTCCACTCCCCTGATTTGCAACTCGCAATTGCGAGCAGCAGCCCTGAATTATTGTTGAAACAGAACGGGAAAACAATCTCTACGCGTCCGATAAAGGGCACGCGCCCACGCGGAGAAGATTCTGAACATGATGCAAACTTACGTGGAGAATTGGTTGGTAGCCGAAAGGAAATTGCTGAACACTTGATGCTCGTCGATCTTGAGCGCAATGATTTGGGACGAATCTGCCTTCCAGGTAGCGTTCGTTGGAAGCGCTGGAGGATTGAATCATATCCACATGTTCAGCACATGGTCAGTGAAATAGAGGGCACGTTAAGTGAAGAAAAGGACGGCTTTGATGCCCTTCAATCAATGTTCCCAGGGGGGAGCATCACAGGATGTCCGAAAAGTGCGACCATCGCAGCAATCGATGAATTGGAAGAAACACCTCGACGTGCATGGACTGGCTCCATTGGTCATATCGATCCGCGAACAGGGCAATCCCAATGGAACATTTTGATTCGAACCCTTGAAGCCAGATTTGATGGCAATACTTGGCACGCAACAGTACAAGCAGGAGGTGGCTTGGTCATAGGTTCAAACCCTTGGCAAGAAGTTGAAGAAGCGAAGTGGAAAGCCCAAGCGATCTGTCGAGCGGCATGGGATCATTCTCCTGCCGGGGAGACGAATCACTCACCGAAAGGAGCCTCTTCTTTGGATATTCACCCGATTCCACCGATTACAACTTCTGTACAACACCTTCTCCAAAGTCGGGATGCCAGTTTCTTACCCCCTTCTCCGCCAGAAGTGCCCACCCCAATCGTTTGGCATACTGGCCTAACCCTTGAGCCCCCCTCGACAAAACGGGTTCTTTTCGTGGACAATCTCGATTCATTCTCATGGAATATTATTCATGCATTCGCTACGATTGGTGCAGAAGTGGTCATCGTACCTGGTCGGTTGGACATAGATGGGTCAGAATCTCTACTCAAATCCCTGAAACCAACACACATTGTATTGGGACCAGGGCCCGGTAGACCCGAACAATCGAAACTAACGATGTCCTTCGCCCATGCTGCACTGGTTGGTCAAACACCACCGCTTCTCGGCATTTGTCTTGGACATCAAGCTCTCGGTCTTGCAGCTGGTTGGGCCCTCGGGCCTACAGAATATGGTGCTGTGCACGGTGTTCCTGATGGGATCCATACTGGAGAGCAACATCAGATGATGACGCGCTATCATAGCCTTGCACTTACCCCTACAAACAGCGTCCTAGATGTAACATCAACCGATGCGACAACCAATCAAATTGTCATGGCAGTATCGCATCCCGAACTGCCCGTGTATGGAGTTCAGTATCACCCGGAGTCTGCAGGTTCAGCAGACGGATTGGCAATCTTTGCTGACTTCCTCGGTCAGTAGAACTGCGAAGCGTTCAAGATATGTCTCCGGCTCGAAGGTTTGATGGCAACATGTCGCCTTTGCAAAGGGCAATACCCCGCTGACCAATTCATCGATGGTAACGGCCCCCGTTACTTGGTGTGTGTTCGCTGCGCGGTTGAAGAGGGATATTTGCCGGCCGAAGAAGTCCCAGGACTCTACGATGAGCGGACTGCAATGGCCCGAATGTCATTGTACGCCCGTCGTTATGGTTCCATTTTTTGGCTCATCGGTGGCTGGTTCCTTTGGGTTCTTTTCTTCCAAGGAATCGAGTTGTGGGGCAACCTGACTCTAGTCGCATTGATCATCTCTACTCTTTCTGTTCCAGTTCTCTTTTTCCTGCGGACCGCTAAGTTCCGCGCACAACTCCGTCAGTTGACACCAAAATAGGCCGTTTTTTGTATGGGGGCCATTGAGGCAATCGGTCATATTGTTGATATAGGGTCAGTTCAAGCGGTAGGTTAGAGGGAACACCGGGTTCCCTATGAACGAACAGTGACAGAATTGACTGCAATTGGGGGCAAAAACAAGGTACTGCAAGGAAATATGGAAGACGGGCAAGACCCGTTGAAGCGTGAAACCGCACCGTATTTCCGTGTAGATAGTCGCGATAAGACCCAGCGCAAGCATTCGAACCCACAGATCCTCCCAGAGAACACGTCAGAAAATCTGGCTATTCCTGGAAAGAGAGAACGGTGGGTTCTCTGAAATGGTTTACAAAAAAATAGGAAGTGAAAAGAAAATGAACAACCGAAAGAACCTGAGCATGCTAGTAGCACTGTTCCTCATTCTGATGACGGCTTCGTCCGTTGTCAGTGGTGACGGTACTGACCCGCTCGACCCGTCTGATGGCGGCGCCGATTGGGACGGTGACGGTCTCACCAATGCAGAGGAGCAGTCACACGGAACGGATATGACCAAGGCGGACAGCGATGGCGATGGTCTCCCCGATGGTTGGGAAGTGGCCCACGGCCTCAACCCTAACAACGGTGGCGACGCCAACAGCGATGCCGACAACGACGGTTTGACCGCAGCCCAAGAATACGCGCAGGGTACCAACCCTAACAGCGCGGACACAGACGGCGACGGTCGACCAGATGGTAGTGACCCATTCCCGAACGACCCTAACGACGGCGAGTATTCTGACTCCGACGGCGACGGTATCCCCGACGCCTACGATCCAGACTACCAGGACGCTGAGACAGGCTCCGGAAACGGCGGCACCCAAGGTGGCGGCGAATCCGAAGACCAAGGTCAAGGCGAAGGCCAAGGTCAAGGTCAGGGACAAGGTCAAGGCCAAGGTCAAGGCCAAGGTCAAGGTCAAGGTCAAGGCCAAGGTCAAGGCCAAGGTCAAGGCCAAGGTCAAGGCCAAGGTCAGGGCCAAGGTCAGGGCCAAGGTCAAGGCCAAGGTCAGGGCCAAGGTCAGGGCCAAG
>CALCEF010000352.1 GCA_937901365.1 uncultured euryarchaeote
GATTGCCGAGAGAGAATCGAGAACGCTGAATGATTCAACTCCTGACGATATCTGTAGGGACATTATTGAAGACCGATGCAGTGGTGCATAGAGTGAATGAGCTGGAAGAAGTTCAGTGGGCCTGCAATTCTAGTTGGTATTGCCATCCTCCTTATCGTTGTAGTTCAAGCAGGTCTTGGTGCGAAATATGAGGAGGGGGATACTCTTGATGATGGTGTTCCTCAAGCGATTTGTTGCACATATTTGTTGTCGGTTTTATTGTGCTTAAGTTCAATCGTTTGGTTTGCATTTGCGTTGGGTTCCAAGACTCAAAAGACGGTTTTCTTGGCTCAAAATCCCAATGAATTCCAACATATTTCGGTTCCGCTTGCGAGTGATACGCAGGGTACGGCCGTGCCCTCTACAATTAGTGATGATCCTGCAGCATATGTTCCAGAAAAAATTGTCATCGAAACAACCGAAGTCGATACGGCGCAAATGATTGGATTCTCCATGATTGCGGGTAGCGTTGCGATGTTTGTTCTGATGGTTCTATTGGGATTCATCTCGATGCTAATGTCAGCGGGATCTGGACTGGGGTTCTCTGGTGGAACGTGCAACAGTACCTGTGAAACCATCTGGAGTGGGGCGGGATTCAGCATGTGGGCCTCAATCTTGCTTTTCCCCCCTGGCCTGATTGCTTTGGCGAGGCCCTGGTCCTGGTTCCGTTCTGCCGAGGACACAGATGATTCTGTTGTGAAAGTAAGGGCTGGTATTGTAGCAGGAATAGCATTAATCGCAGTAATCTCCTTTGGTGGGCCCGCTCTGATTGTTTTGCTTATTGCAGGAATGGTGTGGTTAATCTATTATCAAATGGAAGATGTAGAATTGAAGGCTTTGAAATTAGATGAAGTGAATGAGTTAGTATGGACAATTTCTCTTCCATTGATTCTCGTGGCCATTATAGCCTCAGTTTTTGAATTTGGTTTTCTCTTTTTGTTTGGTTGGACCTCAATCGCCGGGGCAGTTTTAGTCGCGATATTACTAGTATTTCTGCCTCTTGTTGTTTGTGTCGTTGTAGGGGCTCTGATTATGATATTGAGCAAATTGAATCTTGTTGGCACTGATGGGGAGTGGGGCACGTTAGATTTGATCAAGTCAGTTTTTTCTGATATTTCTGATATTTTTAATGAAGATGATGATGCTCCAGAGTCAGAACACGAATTCGTTTCAGAATCA
>CALCEF010000353.1 GCA_937901365.1 uncultured euryarchaeote
TTGCTGAATCAATGGGCTCGCAGTGGGCTTCCCGCCTCGTTACCCATTCAATCGAGCAAATCGCCGATATTTGGGAGATCAGGAACGGATTCATTCTCTGGTTGGACGATTTCATTTTCCACCACAGATGGGGGCGGTGCTTCTGATATCTCTGGCATACTCGCAACTGGTCCAGAATCAGCAAACAAATCCCGCTCAAAAGCCGCCATGGCTCTCTCACGTCCATCCTTCTGCTGTTTAGACTTGGAACGGACTGCCATGATGGCAGCAACCACACCGACATTGAAGAGTAACAACATGGCAATCATGGCGATCGATCCGGTATCCATCTCAAAGCCAGCATCTTGCCCTCCAGATGTATCGGAACTGTCATCATTTGTGTTTTGATTTACCGAATCAGTTTGGTTGCCAACTTGTTCTTCAGGGTCTTCAAAGGGTGGGAAGTAAACCGTCATTACCGTATCTTTCCACATACCATCAATACTGACACGTGCACCCAACTCCTTCGACTCATCAATCGTATTCGTGTAGTCGACGAAATAAGTTCCATTGTAGGCATTCACACCCTCTGAAATGATATCTTCTCCTTGATGCAATTTCCAAGTCATCGGGCAATCACTTTCGCAAGTGATTGAGACTGAGATATTGGCCGTGCGTGTATCACTATCGGGAACTTCTACCAAGATCAATTCAATGGACAAAACGGGGCATCCATTCAGTGAGCCCCACACCATCGGACAACCATCGACGGAATCCTTGCGTCCATCTCCATCTGAATCCCGTTGGTTTGCAGCACAACCATTGTCATCCACCTCTGCCAACCACTCTGTGTCTGGGCAGACATCGACATTGTCGTTTACCCCATCTCCATCTGAATCTCTTTCACTTGGGCCACACCCATCCGCATTGACATCAGGTTCTCCATACGGTGTGTTGGGGCAAAGGTCAGCGTTGTTGAAAATCCCATCATCATCGTTATCCAACTGTGATTCGGAGCAACCCAAAACGTTGACCAATTCCTCTCGAGGCGTCTCTGGACAGGCATCCAAATCGTCGGTCACCCCATCATCATCAGTATCCAATTGATTGTCTGCACATCCATCGCCATCGATGTCTTCGCCCAAATCTGTTTCAGGGCAATCATCTTCAGCATCGACCACACCATCATCGTCGCCATCTATTTCCCATGCTGAACAGCCAACGCTGTTCACCTCCCATCCGGGCTGGGTGTCTGGACATTGGTCGACATCATCCATGACACCATCTTGGTCACCATCAATCTGATTGGATGCACAACCATTCTCATCAACGGCGAGTCCAGGGTCTGTATTGGGACACACATCTTCCTCGTCTATGACCCCGTCCTCATCCGTATCCGGTGGAGGGATTTCACAGCCATCTGAACCAATTAGGGTGTCGGGTAGAGTATGCGGACATGCATCCATTTGATCAGCCACTCCGTCACCATCATAATCAGGAATTCCAACGATATGGTGTACAAATAGCGACACGGCTCGGTGCGTGGTTTCCGTTGGATGTAAATTATCGAAGAAGATGTATTCCTCAACGTTTGGAGCGATTGGGTCGTTGCTGTCGCATGTCGCTCCATCGTGATCACAAGCTGGGTGTGTCACATTCGTGATGCCAAAGTGTTCTCCAGAATAGTATAGCATCTCAAATCCAATCCAAATTGGAATGACATGGGTTGCGACCCCATATGTTGAATTCAGCCCTGCAGCCATCGTGCGCAATCCTGAATTGAAATCTGTAACCCGTTGTCCCAACTCTTGTTGATCTTCCTCAGAACTATCTCTTTCACCTGGTGTTTTTTCCAACGGAGGCAGTTCAAAGAAGATGATTTCTTGACCTCCGGTTGCAATCAATTGCTCGGCATGCTCCTCAAGATCGTCTACGAGTCTCTGAGCATTTGTTTCACCAAAGTTGAGTAGGTCATTTCCACCTCCCCAAATAGCGGCTACATCTCCGGCGTTAAGGTCGTAGTTTTGGTCCCAATCATCGACTTGTTTTCCGATATTCTCGATAACCCAGAACGACATCCCGTTTCCTGTTCCGGCGCCTCCAAATGCGCGATTGTTCCCACTGCCTCCTCCTCTTCCGGCAAGGTTGGAGATTCCCAACCAATCGGTCGTATAGTCGGCCCAATTTTGCCCATTTGAGTAACGTCCCTGCCAATAGGGAGGGCTTTCAGGGGTTCCGAAAGCACTGAATGTATTTCCGGAATCAGACAAACTATCTCCAAAAATGAACAAATTTGTGTATTGAGGGGACATTGAATCCCAGAAAACGGAAAAAGGCTCAATTGCCGAAGCATTCGTCCAACCCGTTGATGAATTCAATCCAATTTCCAGATAGTACATCATCGATTCATTGGCAACGTGATACTCGCTGAACTCAAACTGCATCGCACTTTGGTTGGCAAAGAATGGCATCACACCCGAGCTGACAGCAGTTGCTGGACCAATCTCACTGGAGACATTCGTCGCATGCACAGTCCAGTGCATATCGTAGTTGCGCCCCAAGGTCAAGCCCCACAATCCGATGGTTGCTTCAAGTGGTTCACTGGAGGAAAATATCCTCTGTTCAAACAAGATCGATGCTCCTTCGGAACTCCTCGATTCGGATGCTTGCACGGGAATCGAAATCGACCATGACATGGCCAATAGCGAGGCGACAATCAGCAGTGAGAACCGTCTCCCCATGTGTATCGGCTTGTGACTACTCGGCATTGAACCTTGCTACAGCGCCGAAGGCGCTGCGCGCGTAAGGGATTCTACTCAAGAAGTGCATCCATCGTCGTACTGCTTGCGACGACAACATCGATATCGAGATCCTGGTATTCTCCTTGGCCTCTGATTCTGAACATCATCGTGTGCCATCCGACCAACATTGCCGGAAGCAGAATAGAACTGGTCAACAAAGCGAGTGTAATCAACATCATCATCAGGAAGAAGAAATTCCTCAATCCCGGAATATCAACCAAAAGGCCTGCGCCCAATCCAGCACAGGTCGTCGCCGTTGTTTCGAAGATGGTTTGACCCGTTCTCGATACCGTTTTCACAATACCTGCCGGTGTCTCTTTCTCTTCACGAATCCGATCGATGATGTGAATCGAATCATCGACACCGATTCCAAATACGATTGTGGAAACCATCGCGGTGAAGACGTTGACGTTTACATCGCCACTGTACATCAGCAAGGGTTGCCAAAGTACAACAACACCAACCGCTGTCATGGTGAAGAATGCAAGTCGGATTGAGCGGAAGAGAATGGCCATCACAATGAGAAGAACAAACATGGTCATAATCGTCGCATCTGTTTGCGCATCGTGAACACCTTTGTTGATGTCGAGTGATAGTGGTAATCCACCTGTCAACTCGCTCACTTCAACGGCTGGTAGAGAGGGGAAACCGGCTGCGAGCAAACCATCGATTTCGTTCCTCAATTCTCCTGCATCTCGTAGGTTGATGTATGGTTGATTAACATACACAAGGGTTTGAGTTTCTCCTCCGATCGCTTCGTTGTATTCATTCATCAACATCGAACGAATTTCAACGGATAATGTGTCGAAGGCTACATTCACCATCTGCGGCTGACTTGAGCCCAAATAGGGTAGACATTGAGGATGCAAAATATCACTGAAATCAGGGTCCTTTGTGATGTTCCAACATTCGTCATGCAGGATTTCCCACAGGCTCTGAGATTCTACACCCGGAATACCCAAATCCACGTGTACAGCCTTTAGAATCGTCACTAAACTCACGGTTGTCGTTTCAGGAACATCATCGATTCGTTCCTCCATGGCAGAGATCGAATCGAGCACATCCAAATCTCGAATTGGAGCATCATTTTCACCCGTGTGTTGTGTTGCATCAACAATGAACATGTTCGTTTGTCCGCCTTCAAACACGCGACTGTATTCTGCCAGTGTCTGGTATGATTCTAGTCCAGGCGGGACTTCATCGGATGACCCAGTGATATCGTCGCCCATCGTATCTGCCATCATATACAGGCCGCCAGCACTGACCACGAAGGCGACCAGAATAACAGCCCACCAACCAACGACCGGAACCTTACCGATTTTTTGCCATGCTTTGTCCGCGGATTCCAATCCTTTCTTGCGATACCGCAGAACCCAACCGAGTACGGGCACCATCACCATCGAGAAGAAGAACGTGCAAGCGATTCCAAGCACGAGTGTCAAACCGACGGTTCGCATGGGCTTAATCGGGACGAGGAAGGGCCAAGCGAGAACACTGAATCCAACAATAGTTGTGAGTGCTGAAAGCATGATTGCATTCCCTGTCGTCATCACAGCATCGACTGTGGCTCCGAGGTATACTTCGGCATCCCAAGCCTCGAGGTCATCGGTTTGCAACCCTTCGCGTTGCTTACGCCAAGCCTCTTCTGCAGCTTCCTCTAAGCGTTCATTCCGCCCTTCTTCGATTCGGTTGATTAGGTGTAAAGCATAGTCAACACCCAACCCAATCAGAATTGGTCCTGCGGCAATAATCATCGGTGTCAACTCGATATCGGCCATCACAGTGATTCCGAAGGTTACCGCCAAACTCATGATGATTGGAGTTCCACAAATAATCAGAACCTTGGGGTTGCGATGCAGAATAAGCATGGTCGCTGCGACGAATGCGAGTGACCATGGCAACATCTTTTCGAGTTGGACATAGACAGCATCGGAAACATCATGCAGAACGGGGGTCAGTCCAGTGACTGTGATTGCACATCGACTGTACGCTTCACCTGCCTCATTGTTGCAAGGTGATTCAGGCGTTCTCCATTCACGTTCTCCCGTATCCTCATTTTCATACCACATTGGCGAAAGTGTGTCCGTATATTTACGATCACATAGTGGACAAATTTCCTTGTCAGATTCTTCGTAGACCAGTTTCTCTGTGTAGAGCAGGAATGCTTTGTGATCCTTGATGGTCTCACCCAACTCACCTTTCGGGTCGGGTCTCGCATCGATTTGCGTCCCCTCCATCTCAAAGCGTATGCCCATAACGATGACAGCGGTATCCCAAATGCCATCGTCGTTGGTATCTCGAACGAAGGAATCCATCAGGCTGCCGGAATTTTCAACCATTTCATTGACCGTATTTTGGTCCTGTGGTATGACGTAACCATCGTTAGGGGTAGAGCTCGTAATCGGACAATTTTCGAGGTTGAATCCAGCGACCCCGTGTTCTTCCATCGCACACCTGAATCGATTTTGAGCGCTATTCTCTTCCTTGATGATTTGGGCAGGTGATAAGACCCAAACAACACCATCATTGCGACCTCGATCTTCTTTGTCCCAATCCAACCCTCTGGCATAATTACCTTGACTGCTGTCATCATCGCCTTCTAGGTAGGATAGTTGGTTGAGTACTTCGACACTCGTCACATTATGCTCACAATCATCAATTTCCTCGCAGGTTCCTCGTTTCGAGACATCGTGAATTGCATTGTCGGTGTGGATGTAAAGCATCACGATGTCTGTTGACCAACCCTCTCGAACCTCAAGTAGCAAGTCCTTGGATTCAGCCCCATCGGGCAAATAGACTTCGACATCTCCATTGATTTGGTGCTGGAAATCGACCGAATATTGCCCGATGAATCCAGTCACGAGGAGTAGGATGACGATGACCGCTCCGGGCGATTTGTGTAGGCCCCGGTAAATTCCACGCACAGGTTTTTCCACGGCATCATGAACGGCTTCCCCAGCCGAATCCATACGATCTGAAACACTGGCCCACATATTCCGCAAGCGCATGATGGCAGACTCACCTTCAGCAACCGGTAGAACCGGTTCTGAGGGTTCATCCTCGACTGAATCAGCCTCGCTCATCAGGCCTTCGAATCAACATTTGATATTGAAGGGAACGGATGAAAGAGGTCCCTAAGGGACCTCTTGTTCACCTTTCAATCAAGCCCGAACTCTTGGATTAGCAGCCGTCGCATCAATCGGCGGGCGCCGTGTAGAACAAGGGCGGTAAAACAGAGGGATGCACCCAGCATGCCAATCCACGCAGCTGTCAATCCTGGGCCGACAGAAAGGGAGATGCCACCGTCGGTCAAAACCTCGACTTCGTTGAGTGCTCGCATCCCGATGGCTGCACCGGTCGCTAGCAGGGAAATACCTGGCAATCCGAAGAACAGCAGCGGCTTCTTTTGGGAGAGTGAAATCAGTGCAAAACTCAACACGGTGAACCCATGTGAAAGCGCAGTATATCGGCTGCCTTTTGGAACATCATAGCGAATCTGGGTAGGCACTTCCTTGACCCGTAATTGCAAATCATCACAGGCATTGAGAATTTCAAGGCAGGATTCCATTCCATCATGATCGAAATTCAATCGCTCAAGTGCTTTCGGTCCAAACGCTCTGAAACCACTCTGTGTATCCTTGATGTTGAGGTCGCTTCCGAGATTGGATGCTGCGGTAATGACCTTGATTCCAAGGGCGCGATATGTTGGCATACTCTCTGCCCCACCTCCGGCTACAAAACGAGAGCCGATGACCACATCCGCTTCCCCTGAGAGAATGGGTGCCAGAAGGGTCGGAATATCGCTAGCATCGTGTTGACCATCACTGTCGAGG
>CALCEF010000354.1 GCA_937901365.1 uncultured euryarchaeote
GCGGTTCGAGCCCCGGTGGAGCGGGTGGCGCTTCCGGTGGTTCTGGTGGAGCAGGTGGTTCAAGTCCCGGTGGTGCAGGTGGTAGTCCGGGCGGTGGCGGGGGTATGTTTCCATCTTCGTTTTCGTCACTCATTGTAATTCCTCCATCCCAAGCGTGGGATAACTCTGTGACGATGTTGGATGTGGTATAACCATTGTTGAACAGCATATTGCCCGGTCCATAGGACCGTATGGGTGTCGGAGGGTTGATGAACCACTGTAGTTGGCCCACCCTTGTGAGTGTAAGCGATAGTAGTAGCCCACCCGTACTATTTGTTGTCGGTACTGCAGGTGCGGGCAAGAGTACCCTAGTTACCGCGTTCCAGCGATGGTCTCGATTTCTTGAGGTAGAATGCCTCACAATCAACCTGGATCCGGGAGCAGAAAGAGTGCATTATGATCCGGAATTTGATGTGCGAGATCTGATTTCCTTGCACGAGGTTATGGACGAATATGATCTAGGTCCAAATGGAGCCCAAATATTGGCAGCCGACCTTGTCGCCGCCCAGTCGTATGACATTCAAGATGAATTGGCGGGACTTTCGGGAGATTTGTTAGTCATTGATACACCTGGTCAAGTTGAACTTTTTGCATTCCGTGAAGCCAGCTCGCACATGGTCGAAGTATTGGGTCAAGGCCAAGCAGCCCTCATCTTCCTCTTCGATCCAATGTTGTCGCAGTCGGCATCTGGATTTGTTTCGCAAATGTTGCTCTCAAACATCGTTCATTTCAGGTTGGGACTCCCTACGGCGAATTTCCTCTCCAAGGCTGATTTGTTGCCTCCAGAAGATCTCGATAGAGTACTGGGTTGGGGCGAAGATTTGGATCAACTCGAAGCAGCACTTTTTGAGGAAGCAGGGGGTCAAAGAACTGAATTCGCAATCGGCCAACTTCGTATGATGCAGAATGCACAAATTCAGCCAGGATTAATCCCTCTTTCAAGCGAACAAGAGGAAGGTCTGGCCGACATCCTATCCTTCGCTCAGAACATTTTCGGAGGCATGGCCGATACACGAGATGGATTCGCCAGCGACATTGAGGGTGAGAGAAACTGAGGGATTAGATGAGTGATATTCAACACCTCTTATCAATCGATGATTTGGGAGATGATTTCCGTTCAATTCTCGAATGGGCTATTCAATACAAGCAAGATCCTGAACCTGATTACGATTTCAGGCCACTGGACGAGTTGAGTATTGGATGCATCTATGAAAAACCCAGTACGCGTACTCGAGTCTCCTTTGAAGTCGGCATACACAAATTGGGGGGACAGCCTCTTACACTACTGAAGAACGACATTCAGATGGGCAAATCCGAAACGATTGCAGATACAGGTGCCGTTCTTTCTCGATTCCTAGATGGAATCACATACCGTTGCTTTGGACATGACATGGTCACCACCCTTTCTGAAAGTTCATCCGTTCCGGTAATCAATGCCTTGTCAGATAAACATCACCCTTGTCAAGCGGCAGCAGATTTGATGACGATCATGGAGCGCAACCCGACATTAGAGGGTGAACGAGTTGCGTGGGTCGGCGATGGGAATAATGTCCTTCATGACTTGATGCTAGCATGTGCAATGCTTGGTGTAGATTGCATTTGGGCGGTTCCCAAGGGTTACGAACCCGCGGAAGATGTAGTCGCTAGAGCAAGGGAAATTTCAGAAAAAACCGGTGCCAAAATGACCGAAACAAACAACCCTGTAGATGCTTGTAAGAATGCAACAATCATTTACACAGATGTGTTCATCAGCATGGGCGAAGAGCATCTTTCAGACAAAATGTCAGCATTTGAGGGATTCCAAGTGAACGAATCACTGGTTGCCCATGCCACAGCAGATTATGGGTTCATGCACTGTCTACCTGCCCACCGTGGTGAGGAAGTTACCGATGGAGTAATCGATAGTGAAAACAGCATTGTTTTCGATCAGGCTGAAAATAGAATGTGGGCGCAGATGGCGATTCTAACATATCTTTGCAACCCAGCAGCATTTAGTGCCTACAATGAGTTGTATTAGGCAGCGATTAGAACGCTTGCCAAAAACCCTGTCAAGCCCAAAAGCATGGCCAATCTGAGACTCTTCTGTGCGGCATGGTCTTCGCCTCTATAGAGGCGTGGCTTAATCCAAACAAGGACCACCATTGCAGGTGCTTGTAGAATTAGCAACCCCATGGGTAGAAGCCCCCTAGCATACGGTGCAACCAAGGGCAATAGCGAGCACAGAATGAGCAATTGAGCGATTGCTCGCGCCCTCTCTGCCCCAACTTGCTTTGGCAAAGTTTCGCGATCAGCATCACCAATTTGGTCCTCAATATCCTTGACAATTTCTCTTGCAGCATTGACAAGCATTGCAACAAGAGCAACCAACCACACCAAAGGTGTCATGATGCCATTGACAGCAGCAGCTCCGAACACAATAACGATACCAACCAGTAGAGATATTGCAATATTCCCCGACAGTCCCTTGTGCTTCAGCATGAAGGAAGCAGGCACCACCATTTCATAGTGGAACATCAGCAGAAATGCGACAAACCAAATTCCAATGCTGGGCAACCACGAGACCAGATGGTCCGAGTAGAGTGCAGCAACAGTCATCGCTCCGAGCAAGGCGATGATTGACAGAAGGAATGCTGCACGACCTATTGCCTTGGCTTCAATCAATGTCAGCGCACCGCTAGGTATTGGCCTTTCAGGGTGATTTATCGAATCTATTTCATGATCCTGAACATCATTGAAAGCATTCCATGCCCCCATAAATGCCGCTACACATATTGAATGCAACGCGACGAGTATCAATTCAACTTGAGTGAAATCAGTTGTTACCATCAAGGCACCAACAGCGACAGTAGAAGCCCCAACGAGGACATTTCCACCACGTATCAACGTCCACACTGGGTGGGCCATGAGAATGGCGCCGATTAGACATCACTTGATTCCTACGCTGTTGCCTTTGAAGGGCCAGAATCGCCATGGTTACGTCCTGAAAGCGCCCAAATACAGACACTATATCGTGCCCCTCGGAAGAAATCACGCACACTACCGACCTTCTCAAATCGCGTATCTTTGGCCAATATATTCCCGACTTGATTCATCGTCGCACCCCACCTGAATCTCTCATTCAGGTGATCGAATACTTCGACAGTATTCGCGCGCCCACGCTCACTTAGAAATCGATGAACTTCTTCTCTAAGGCGTTTAGTTCGACTCACGCCATCGCCTCCAAACTACGTCTGTGGATGTGGTCCCATGCCTTGGTTTGACCCAGGGGCTTCCAGTTACCATTTTCGTGGTTGCCACTGCCGTGAACCAGGGCACCTTCTTTCGGGCTTCTTGGCCTACGTGTAGCTACGAGGGTAGCAAATGAGACCGTTTCATTTTGCTGCAATTGTTTGGTTTGCATGAAAGGGCCCAAGGTGGGAGTGCCTATGAAGAAAAGTAGGTGTCTGAAAATGAATATGAAAGTAGATACGCGCCTCAGTGCAACGTTTTTCAAATTCACAATTCGATGAAACTGAACGCCACAGCACGCGGGTGGCGGTCCGTTGATATACGGGTTATCAATCGCCAGCCATACGCTCGTATGGTGTAGCGGCCCATCATGGTGGACTCTCAATCCATCGACCCGGATTCGAATTCCGGTACGAGCACTGATTCATCGTTCTATTCTTCGGGCAATTTTGATGTGTGTGGCACCGGTCCCCGGTGCATGGACGACTGGCGCGCATTCGACATTGCGAATCCAACAGAGGAGCACGCGATGATTCGAGAAATGGTTCGAGACTTCGTAAGAGAAGAGGTCGAACCGCAAGCGCTTGAATATGATCGGGACGAAAAATTCAATCTCGAACTATTCAGAAAGTTGGGCGAATTTGGTTTGCTCGGCATTACTATTCCAGATGAATATGGTGGGGCAGGTATGGATGCGACGGCAGTCGCAATCGTCAATGAGGAATTGTCCTATTCAGATCCTGGATTCTGCTTGGCATATCTAGCGCACGCGCAACTGACTGTAAACAATCTCGCAGTCAACGGCTCTGATGAGCAAAAATCACGCTACCTACCAGGCCTTTGTTCAGGTGAATTGGTGGGGTGCATGGCGATGTCAGAACCGGATTATGGAACAGATGCGCTCGGCATGACTACCACTGCAACCCTGCAAGAGGACGGCAATTGGTGTATCAATGGCCGCAAAATGTGGATTACAAACGGTGTGATCGATGAAGAGGGTACGCCTGCCGATATCGTTTGGCTATACGCCAGAACTGGAACGGATGCGAGAGGTAGACCAGAAATTTCGACTTTCATCGTTGAATCAGGTATGCCTGGCTACAAAGCAGGCCAGAAGATTATCGATAAACTAGGGATGCGTGCATCAAACACATCTGAACTGGTTTTCGAGGATTGTATCGTTCCCAGCGAGAATCTGGTTGGAGAACCGGGCCATTCGATTCAACACATGATGCGCAATCTGGAAATCGAGCGGGTTGCCTTGGCTGCACAAGCGGTAGGTATTGCACGTCGTAGCCTTGCGGACATGTCAAAATATGCCGGTGAGCGAGAAGCTTTCGGCAAACCGATTCGTGAGTTTGGACAAATGCAGAGGCATATCGGCGAGTCATGGGCGGAGTACAGGGCCATGCGCGCGTACGTGTACGAAACATGCCGAGTCATGGATCTCCAATCTGGAGGGCAAAGACTTGATTCAGACGGAGTCAAACTTTTCGCAACGACAGCGGCGAAAAATATTGCAGATCGCGCAATACAGGTGATGGGTGGTTATGGATACGTCGGTGAATATGTTGTTGAGCGCTTGTGGCGAGATTCCAAACTACTCGAAATCGGAGGTGGTACACTGGAAAGCCACCAGA
Source organism: uncultured euryarchaeote (assembly GCA_937901365.1). GTDB lineage: Archaea > Thermoplasmatota > Poseidoniia > Poseidoniales > Thalassarchaeaceae > MGIIb-P. The sequence continues at coordinate 4,908 of CALCEF010000354.1, forward strand.
AGAATATCACACGTGATTTGGCGAAAAATTCCGAACCGATTGAGGAATGATGATGGCATCTAGAGAAGCGCTCATCGAAGCGCTCGGTTTGAAGGATGTCGTTCGCGCGGGATGGCTACGCGCAGGTGTAGAGAATCCCGAGTCAGTGGCTGCTCATTCATGGGGTATGGCAATGCTTGCGACCCAACTATGTCCTGAAGATTTGAACCTGCAAAGGGTATTGGAATTGTGTATTCTTCACGACGTCGCGGAGGTCCGCGTTGGAGATATCACTCCACACGACAATATAGCGTCAGAAGAAAAACATCGCCTAGAATCAGAAGCTATTCAGGGAATGGGTATTGAGGCCAATGCAATTTTTGCCGAATACGAGGCTCAGGAAACTCCTGAATCACGATTTGTTCGTTATCTGGACAAGTTGGACATGGCGTTACAGGCAGAGATCTATGAGTCTCAGAATCTCGATCTTTCTGAATTCAAGAAGGATGTCGAAGATTGGTAGTCCCGGGAGGATTCGAACCTCCGTCCCCTGGACCAAAACCAGAGATGATGGACCGCTACACAACGGGACTCCAACCTCGCGGGGGGGCCCATGATTATTGAACGGTGCGACAAAGCAGGGACGCGAAAAGTCAAGCGTCGATGGCCCTCGTCGCGGCGCTATGCGCCGCGCAATACTCTCGACGAGTATGGTAATTCTGTTCATTTTGGGCAGTTTTTCACCATTGGTCGACATTCGTCAAACAGAGTATAGTGCGCCATTTGAGAGCACTCAAGAGGAAATGGAAATTGAATTTCCGACCAGCACTACATTTTCTCCAAATATTGAGTATTGGGTTGAACAAGAGATTGCGAAGCCGATGGTGCTGACACGAGATTTGCATTCCTTACATCAATGGCAAATCCAACACGAACTGTTGCCCGAACAATCCCCGGGTGACTTTCAATCT
>CALCEF010000355.1 GCA_937901365.1 uncultured euryarchaeote
GAGCCGACGCTGGGTACATCTGCGAAGGTCCTGCCCAGACGCGAAAAGAGCATGTTGTGTCCGATTGAAGGGCCCACGAAGGGATCCAAAATGGACCCACTAGGATGCACAAAATGGATTGCGATGAAATCCTGATTTCCTTCACGGACCCCGAACAGAACCAATTCAAAACTCGTTTCACCAACATCTCCAGAAGGAATATGGCGCCGGGCAAGTGGGCGACGTGCCCATCGCTTGGATTCTGAAACCCATCCAGAATCAATGGTTGAAAGACCCACATCAACATGTGCAATTGGGATCAGCCAGCGTCCGGGTGGCCATGCCAAAAGAGTTGCAATTCGAACAACGTAAGACAACCAAAGTGGAATAGAAATCAACATCGCCATGATTGGAAGGTGGCCAACAGGTTGATTGTAAACGACCCAAATCAATACGCAGAGAAGAACCGTTTCGATTCGAATGAGATTCCACATCAGCATCTTACCTGGTGAACCTTCTGTTTGATTGAGAGAGATTCTAAAGGCACCCAGCCAAAGAAGCAAGAATGAACCAAAGAAAAGACCGAGCCCCAGTTGCAAGTCCATACCAATTCCGTGCCCAATAGCGTGGAGGGAAATCGGAATCAATCCTGCTGAAAGCAGGAAAACCGACCATGCTGCGGGAAACAGAAAGCGGACGAGTTCGGGCTTCAAGCGTTGCCTGCGCCACCCATCCCATCCATCAGGCGCCTCTACCTCATGTGGAAGGCGGTCGGGTAAACGCTCGGAGCCAAACCATCCCGCTTCGCCGAGAAGGAACGACCTGTCTGCCCTCGCCATGACGAAGCGGTGTTGCCCATCCGGCATCAATTCGACGCTGAAGAAACCCGAAGTGTCATTCTTCTTCATCTTGGTTGGGTGAGCATGTTGAGACACCCATCAGCGTGTAGGTTGGGCAATGCGCAGATGTTGCTGTAGCAATCAACCAGATTGCCATTCCAATGGCAAAATAGTGGAAATACTGCTCGGCGCTTCCCAAATTCCCGGTTAACTCGGCAACGGCAAGACCGCCCCCTCCAAGTGCGCGCATGACCCGATCGGCTGAACCCATATTTCGTGCAAGCATTTCTATTACCTCGTCATCAATCATCCATGGGATGGCGCAGCACTAAATTTCTAGCCGCCCAAACTTCGTCGACCCGTTTTACAGGGGTGTCGTGTGGAGCTGTTTTCACAATCTCAGGGTCTTCGGTGAGAATGTTGAGGAAGTCATCAGCAAATTGATCGATGGCTTCCTTGCTTTCAGTTTCAGTTGGCTCAAGCATCAAACATTCAGGGACAATCATCGGGAAATACAGAGTTGGAGCCATGTAACCATAATCCAATAGGCGTTTGGCGACGTCCTTACCGGTCACACCTGTCGCGTCTTTCACGGGCGTCATACTGAGTGTGAATTCGTGCTTGACAACATCTGTGGGTGCGCCATCAACAGGCATTGCGTGAATCGCATCTCGAACCTCCTTGGAGGGATTCATGATTCGGTGGCGGAGATAATTGGCATTGAGAACCGCGTGCTCGCTCATTTTCTCCAAATCACGACCATATCGGCGATAGAAGGCCCAAGCGCGCACGGTCGCTCCAGAGTTGCCATGCCATTGTTGTACCTTGCCAATCGATTTGGGTGGGTCGTACCAATCGAACCAAACTTCACCCTCTTCATCTTCTTCGGCCACAACAAGTGGTGCAGGCAAGTAATCCGAGAGGTGGGCCTTGACACCGATGGGCCCTGCACCTGGACCACCACCGCCATGCGGTTGACTGAAGGTCTTGTGCAGATTGTAGTGAACCGCATCAAAACCCATCATCCCAGGATTGGTTTTACCGAGAATCGCATTGAAATTAGCCCCATCATAATACATCTGGCCACCGGCCTCATGAACGATTTCAGCGGCTTCTGCAATCTCTGGTTCAAAGATCCCGAGGGTACTCGGATTGGTAATCATCATCGCAGCGGTATCGTCGCCGACAACGGCGCGCAGTGCATCCAAATCGAGGCGCCCATTTTCGAGAGAAGGAATCTCAATAATCTCGTAGCCACACATGGCTGCACTCGCTGGATTTGTTCCATGTGCACTGTCTGGGACGATGACTTTGTCTCTGTTGGCTTGACCAATTTCGCGATGATATTCTTGGATGCATCGCATCGCTGTGAATTCACCCTGTGCCCCAGCCACCGGTTGGAGCGTCACGGTGTCCATGCCCGCGCAATGTGCAAGCATCTCTTGCATCTCGTGGAAAATTGCCATCATGCCTTGCAAATGGGAGGCAGGTGCCAACGCATGGAGATCATTCATCCCGGGCATCTGAACGATTCTTTCGTTGACCCGAGGGTTGTGTTTCATCGTACACGAGCCTAGAGGATAAAATCCTGAATCGATACCGTGGCTTCTTGTTGACAACCACGTGTAGTGGCGGACGATTTCGGGTTCAGAAGCACGAGGCCAACGTGGGAGTGTGCTGCGGCGCAGTTTGTCGGGTATCGCAAACTCGTCAGAGATCGGTTCGGGTTGGGCATACCCTGCACCTTCGGCTCCATTGAAAGCAAACAAATCACTCATTTGGAAGCCTCCAACCAATCGCGTATACCTTCCGCGAGTTCTTCGATATCCTCTGCATCGATTTGATCTGTCGCACAGACTAGGAGTTCATTTTCCCGTTCAGGCCACCATTGAGACAAATCAAAGCCACCGGTAATTTCGCATTCCTCATCAAGGAATGTCAACAAATCCACAGATGGTCGAGGAAGACGTATGGCGAATTCGTTGAAATGAACACCATTCGGGTGAACCATTTCGATTCCATCGATCGCCAATAGTGCCGCCTTTGTAGTTGCACAAGCCCCTGCATTTCTTTGAGCCAACTTCTCCAAACCCTCTGGTCCAAGCAATGCCATGTGCATCGCCCCCATCAATGCGATGAGTGTCTCATTTGAGCAGATGTTTGAGGTCGCCCGATGGCGCCGGATGTGTTGCTCGCGCGTACTAAGTGTCAACGTGAAGGCACGCTCGCCGTCGGAATCTCTAGACAAACCTACGATTCGTCCAGGCATTTGTCGTATGTAGGCCTGAGAACAAGCAAAGAGGCCGTAGATGGGTCCACCTGCAGTCGGACCGATTCCGAATGGCTGCCCTTCGCCAACCACGATGTCAGCACCATAATCACCAGGTGGTGAAACCAAACCAAGAGATACCGGTTGAACGCCTACAACAAGCGCAGTATTCTCGCCAATCATCGACTTCAATTCACACAATCCGGGGTCAAGCAATCCCAGAGCATTGGGTTGCTCTACGTAGACTGCGCAGGCACCTTCAGCAGCTGCGGCTGCAGTCAAATCTAGCATGCCATCTTCATCATGCGGGAGTATTTTGATCGCAATTTCTGCACCTTGAGTGTAATTTTCAATCACCGACATCCGATGGGGTGGAACCAATTCTGAGACGTAAACTGTAGACTTCTGTGCGGCCTTTCGATCGTGTACACGCACAGCGCAAGTCAAGGCTTCAGCAGCAGCGGTGCTCGCATCATACATTGACACGTTAGAGACTGGTAAACCGACCAATTCAGAGACCATGGTCTGGAATTCCCACATCGCCTGAAGAATTCCTTGGCTGACTTCGGGCTGATATGGAGTGTATGCTGTTAGAAATTCACCACGGGTTGCCAGCATCGCTACCATTGTTGGCACATAGTTACTGTAGAGGCCTGCGCCGAGGAAAGATGGGCGACTGTCCACAGAGACGTTTGTACCCAACAGCATTCGCGCTTCACGAAGGATTTCTTCTTCGGTTTGGGGTGATGGTAAATCGAGCGGGTCAACCCTGCGCACATGCTCAGGAATATCCGTAAACAAGTCATCAATTGAGTCCATCCCCATGGCGGCAAGCATCTCAGCCTCACGTCCGAGGTTGGGGAGTTGGTCGACCAAGAGTTCACCTCCGGGCGCCCCTACGGGGCGCCTTTACACTCCCGCCTGTCGTCTATCGGCTCTTCAAGGTTCGCGGAAGATGTGGTGGATTTCCGAAGGGAAATATGCCGTCAACATCATACCCTATGGGTGAGAGGGAATCGCTGGGCGAGCACATGAAGGTGGCCATCAGTGGACAAGATGATTTTGTCCAGCCGTATCTAGAAGCCGCTCTTGGAGACAATCTGGTGCAAATTCCGCCTGAAATGTTGGAAGAAAAAATACAGCTTGATGTATTGCTCACCTCTTGTGATGCAGTCGTCCTGATGAATGCACATCCACCTCAATCTGGAGCCGGGCGAGATGATCGCGCTGCACTATTGGCAATGCGTGATTCGGCTAGGCCGATTCTAGAAGCGGTGGAGCGGCATGGAAGCCTGCATCTGGTTCTCATTGGCACTCTACGCGTGCACCCACAACCAACCCCGGAAGATCCGTACTACTCTAGCCAAGTTTCCCTCGTTCCAAGGGACATTGCCGCCGAAGGGCAACTCTGGGTTGAAGAGCGTGCGATTGAGCACGCGACCGAAGATGCTCCAGTGAGTGTTCTACGATGTTCCAATGTGCAAGGTGTTCGCCTCGATTCCGATGAAGGGAATGGCATTCTTCACCAATTTGCAAGAGATTCGATCTTTGGTTGGGTCAGTGTGCCAGGAGATGGGACTCAAGTGAAAGATTTCGTGCACATTTCAGATGTGCTTGAAGTGGTCATGCACATCTTACAAAATCCACCACCAACAAGAGAAACTCTCTGCATTGGAACGGGTGAGGGGACATTGATGAGCGACATTGCGACAATGTATCAAGAACGCACGGGTTGTGACCCACAATTTGGAAACGATGATTCGCACGAGGTGTGGGGTGTTGTCGATGCTTGGGAAATCGAGCAGCGTTGTGGCTTCCGCCCTTCCGTAACTACCGCAGAGATGATCGATGAGGCGTTCGAAAACGCCGGCATCTAATCAGTTGATTCTAGTGAAAGATGAATCAGCCTGCATCTGCCAATTGGAACCGTCTGGGGCGTTGTAAATGGTCTCGCCCATCGCCCCTGTTGAATAGGTTCCACCACCAGGCAGGTGAGTGTAATCCGGAAGCACCTGAGGTGCCGCTGGTGCCGATGCATAACCCATCTGTCCGGCCGGCTGATCCATGAACATGGATTGTGTCG
>CALCEF010000356.1 GCA_937901365.1 uncultured euryarchaeote
AAGCACTCAACGCAAATATGACGCCTTATGATGCACGTTTGCACGAACTTCGCGGGTTCCAAGGATCAGAACAAGTTGCTTCCAATCTGAGGCGATTGACCGAGGGATCCGAAATCCTTGCTGGTGCGGGGAAAAAGGTTCAGGATGCATATTCACTGCGGTCAACTCCACAAGTTGTGGGTGCGGTTAGAGATGCGGCAGCATTCGCCAGAGAACAAGTCGAAATCGAACTGAATGGTGTTGGAGATAACCCTGTTTTCCTACCGGATGAAGATCGAGTCATCACGGGTGCTAACTTCCAGGGCACACCAATTGCACTACCAATGGAAATGGTTGGAACTGGAATGTCGATGGCGGCCGTCCTTTCTGAGAGACGACTAAACAGGTTGACAAATCCAGCACTGAGTGCCGGCTTGCCTCCATTTTTGACCGAAAAAGCAGGCATGCATTCTGGTTTGATGGTTGCACAATACACTGCATGCGCGCTGGTCGCAGAAACTCGAATCCTTTCGCATCCGGCTGCCAACCAGAGTATCCCTGCTGCTGCCGATCAGGAAGATTTTGTGAGCATGGGCATGACTACGACTCAGAAAACCCGCCAAATAATCGAAAATTGCTATGGGGTTTTGGCAATCGAAATGATTGCTGCTGCCCAAGCACTCGACATCCGTGAAGGTAAACCAGGTGCGGGAGTTCACGCTGCGCATCAGGTCATTCGAAAATACATCGAACATCTTGATGATGATCGAGCACTCTTCCCAGACAATGATCGAATGGTCGAGTTGCTAATGTCCGGTGAATTGCTAGAATCCGTCGAAAATGCTGTCGGGACACTGGACTAGAACTGTTCACCCTGCAGGATTTCATCGAGCTTTGTCTCTACATCGTCTAGGCCAGTCAATTGCATGATTCTGAATCGCATTTTTGCCGCCTCTACCGTGTGGCCGCGGATTTCAATCATCTGTATTCTGCGCTCACATTCAATGGCTCTGCGCACACTTTCCTCAACGCCTCGATATATTGTATAGCGTTCTTCGGGGCTAGCTTTCAAGGCCTGTTCCAAGGAAGAAACATCGAACCCCATATCTTCCCACTGGGTCATCCTCCGGGATAGGACTGCTGGAGATAGTGCCGCTTCCCCAATAGATGAGAGCATCACAATGGTGGAGGGTTGAACATCCACAGGTTGTGTTTCTTCCTCGATGGTGGCCACCTCTGGAGGTTCCGCCTGAATTTCTGTTACTGGATCAATTTCTGGCACCTCGGCCACTACTGGTGAAATC
>CALCEF010000357.1 GCA_937901365.1 uncultured euryarchaeote
AATCGTGTGCCCAACTTCACCTCCCCTGTCGTCATCTGCGAGATTACGTTGAGCAATCAAGCACCGTTGATTATCTGGGACACGCCATTGGATGAGGATGTCTTTGGCAGTGGTGCAATCGTCGATTTCAATGCCTCGGATACCTGGGATTTGGATGATGACCCCATCTCGTTTACATGGACCAGCAATCTGGATGGCGTATTCAGTACGCTTGATTTGTTTTCAGTCAATGATGGCAACGGATTGGTTCTTTCAGATGGACTCCACACAATCACTCTTGAAGCCTGTGACAATCAGGGAAATTGTGCCAATCAGAGCCGCGAAATCGAGTTGCGGAACCTCCCTCCTGTCATTGACATAATCACCGACCCCGGGGTCGATTTGGACGGCGCACTGCGGCTTTTCAGAACAGCACCACTCCACATCAATATGACAGGGACCACAGATCCAGAAGGTGATACAATTCTGTGTGGAATCGACGTGTCTTACCGTTCCGATGACGGAGCGCTCGAACCCTGTGCAATGGAATGGAACACGACATTCCTTGACGCTGCAGAATCGATGACATCTTTCACCTATACGATTACCGTGACCGATGGAGTGAACACTCCGGTGGACCTCATCTACCAAATTGAATTGGTCAACGAGTTACCGCACCCAGTGTTCACGGTCACCAGATTGGGCAATACATCCGCATATACTGTTCAACTTGACGCCTTCGGCTCCTTTGACCCAGAAGGCGACCCCATTATCTATCGCTGGTCAAGCAATTTGCTCGGCATCATATACGATGACGGGGATGGAGTTTGGACAGGTCGGCTTCCGGCGGGAACCCACGAAATCACCTTGTCATTGAGCGATGATCGTGTTGAGCATCTCGATGTTTGGTCAACACTGACACAAACGGTGGTCGTGGAGAATACCCCTTCCACAGCGATGATTTCCAGCCACACCGATTTCGCGACCGATTCCAGCATCCTTCACAACTTCGAATCTGAAGGTAGTGGAGATTGGGATTTGTCCTGTTCAGGTTTCAGTGATGATTGGGTCGCTTCACACATCTGTGAGGATGGCCCTATTGTCAACATAGACAATGTTGCAGTCCGTTGGGATTCAAGTCTAATCAACGGCGCACTGGGAACCGATTGGTCGTTATCTACACGCTTGCCGGCAGGTCAGCAAACCGTTTCATTCACAGTCGATGATGGTGTCAACCCTCCTTCAATTTCTAGCATTGAGGTCGAAGTCTCTGAAAGTGCACCAGTTCTTGTGCTAACCAGTCCAGTTCCAGGCATTGAAGTGCGAAGCGACGGCCCAGTACTGTTTGATTTCAGAAGTTCATTTGATGCCGATGGAGATGACTTCTGGGTCAATATCTCTAGTGATTTGATGGAAGATCCAATCGTCGTCAATGGGACTACCGATTATTGGTACAATGACAATTTACCATTCGGCATCCACAATCTGACATTTACGTTGACCGATTCAACAGGCCTTACCAGAATCCACAATCAAATATTGCACGTTAACCCCACAGCGCCTCATGCGATCATTTCCTCACTTGATGAGGGCATGTACATCACTCCGGGTGACACCATTATTTTCGATGGCTCTCAGTCATGGGATGCAGATGATGACATCATCCAATACATCTGGCATCATGTAACGTCATCCGGTTCTATTGAGGTGGAAAATGACATGAATTTCACAGCATGGTTCCCACCAGGACAATACACTTTCACTCTTACAGTACGCGATTCAAGAGGTGTCATGGATATCGCATGGGTCAACATCACCGTTGGAACATCAAACCCAGTTTTATCACAATTGGAAGTTGATATCGACAAACTCGAATCCGATGTCAAGAACACCATGGTTGTCAATGTCCTCTTGCAGGATGCGGATGGAACCACTCAGATGGATGGCAGCGTACAGGGCCGTCTCGCCTTCGGATCGACCACCCTCGATTTCACGATGCATGATGACGGTGCTGGCAATGACGAGGTCGCAAATGATGGCATCTACACCGCGACCGTCACCGCCAAACCCAGTGCGGAGCAATGGGCAACAATCGAAGTTTGGGCTTTAGATGATGATATGTCATCCAACGTAGTGAAAGAGCAATTGTCCATTCACGAAGCATCCGGAATCTCCGGCGTGTTTGGTTTGTTAGGCTCCACAGGTGTGACCACCTTCCTCGCAGCCATCCTCATCCTTGGCCTCATCGGGGGTCTCTATGTTCTTCGAAGTAAGCGACAATTGGCAGCTGATCTTGAGTTGATTGAATCATGGGGCGGTGGTATTGGTGCTGGGCAAGGATTCGAATTGGGAGAGGAGGACACCCCACCGCAATTACCGGATATGACTGCAGAAGCCCCACCCGCGATGAGTGATTTCGAGGATGCCTAGTCCTTCGATGCGTAATATTCAGCGTATCGTTCAGCATTCAATGCGTATGTGTACTCGTCAAGGACTCGCCTGCGCCCATTCGCGGCCATCACACTTCTTCGCTCCGGGTCGCTGAGAAGCTCATTGATGGCTGCGGACAACGTTTCAGGTTGATTGATGTCAAACAAACCACCAACCGTATCATCGACCATTTCTGGAAGTGGTCCATCATTTACGGTGACGACTGGCGTCCCACTCGCCATCGCTTCGAGCGGGATTAGGCCTTGACCTTCGTAGTATGAAGGATATGCGACCAAATCTGCACTCCGGAACAATTGTGCCAATTGTTCGAATGGTAAACTGGGTTCGATTGTAACCGAATTCGCAACACCCAATCGCTTTGCTTGCCGTTCCAATGTTCGCTTCATGTGCCCACGGCCGACGATTACAAGTTGAGCTTCAGGGTAGTTCTCAAGAACGCCGGGCATGGCTTTGAGCAGAGTTCTGTACCCCTTGCGAGCAACCAAACGACCAACCGCCAAAATCAGCGGTGTCTCAGTATTAGGTGAACCTTCCAATGCATTTTCGTCGGGCTCACCATAGCGCTTGCGCATTTCTTCGTGTGCGAGCATCGTATCTTCGTGATCACAATCGAGTGGTACGAACATGTTGGTGTCTACACCCCATCGAACAACTTCACACCGCCAGTTTTCTGGGGGGTCATATCTCGCTTGGAAGTCGGCTTTTGTCGCTTCGGAGTTGGCCACACATAGCGTCGATGCACGCACCGCTGCTCGTTCGTATTTTGCGTAGTGTTTCGCAGTCAATAGGATGGCGAGGTCGTTGGGGTTTTTCCAAACCGCAGATTCACCGTGTTTCGCAGCGCGAGTCATTCCATCGCGCTCCCCCAACCAAGAACCATGCAAACTAGTGATGACCGGCCCTACTTTTTCACGGACATCTCTGTATTGCTTTTCCTTCCACGAAATCATGGGTGCGTGTACGTGTACTGCATCGAATGGATCCTTGCGGTGGATGCGCAACAATTCTCGCAAAGCCCATTTTCCGTAGGATACGGTGAATGCCATCGGTAGAGGTGCCCATTTGACAGAGAGAACGGATACACCCTTCTGCTGTGGTATTCTTGTCGGATTTCTCTCGACACTTTTGTCTCGGCGTGTAATGACTGTCACACGATGTCCTTGCTTGACCAGTGCACCTGCAAGATGGAACACAGTAGAGCCCATTCCACCCCATCGGGGGGGGTATTCTCCAGACAACATCGCAATATGCAGGCCACACCCTCCAATGGGGCCTGTAAGGCCCCCATTTTTCAATGAATCCGGTTTAAGTCGGAAACGGTTGCATTCAAATTGACCATCTGGGTCGGAGGGACGGGGATGTCATGGCAGATACACTACCTGTTCACGTTACAGTTGTCATTCCAACACGGAATGAAGAGGCCGCTATTGTCGATACAATTCGATCCATTCCAAATGATGGATGGTGTGAAAAACTCGATTTTTTGATTGTAGATGGCAACTCATCGGATCGAACCCGAGAGTTGGCTGCGGAAGAAGGCGCATGGGTTGTCATGGAGCCTCGAAAGGGCTACGGTAGAGCCTATCGCACCGGATTTGCATTGGCTAAGGGTGACATTATTGTGACTCTCGATGCCGATTGCACCTACCCTGGAGAAGAGGTTCCGGGTCTGGTTCGAAAATTGGTTGAAGAGGATCTCAAATTCATCACTTGCGATCGCCTCCGACGTGCCGAAGAAGGTGCCATGTCTGGATTGCATGGATTCGGTAACTGGGGCCTGTCAGTAACAGCTCGAATGCTATTCTGGTATGGAATTCATGACTCGCAGAGTGGAATGTGGGTTTTCTGGAAGGATATCATGGAGAATGACAAGATGCGACCCACTCACGATGGTATGCCTCTATCGGAAGAAATGAAGATCAATGCTCGACGCGTTTTCGGCAAAAAGAAGGCGGTCGAAGTCAGCGTACCATACCGCGTTCGTGTCGGTGATGCAGAGATCAACACCTGGGGAGATGGCTGGCTCAATTTCCGCTTCCTTTTCGCCAAGAGACTCGGAATCAACCGTACCCGTTCAGAGTGGGGACCTGACGAAAACACTCAGGTTTGATTGAAACCCTTTGCTTTTGGAGGATTTTGCGTTGGGGCAACAGCCTTACGTGTGCGGGTGCCTCCGGCACCCGATGGACACCCATGGTTCGAATCTGAAGCGCGTCCTCGCCGCAGCGGTAATCTTCAGCATGCTGCTTTCCTGTCTCCCATCCGTTTCAGCAGATGATGACATGGCTTCAGCCAACGTTGCTGTGCCAGGAACCACCTATACCGAATGGGTCTGCGATGGAGATGGCTGTTCTCATGGCAACGACAAGCGAGATTATTGGAAGGTCGACGCCGTCAATGGTGACATTGTTGAAGTTACAGTTTCTGGTCAAATGAGCAATCCAGACAATGGAATTTGTACACTATTTGGTGCATTTACTGATGGATGGGAAGGTGACGTTCGCCTCAAGGACTCCGCTGGCAATGAACTCAGCCATTCAGGTTTTGACAGTGATGGGCCCACCTCGGTATCACTCCAAACTCCAGCGAGTAGTACGGACAGTTTCTTTGTTGAAATTTCAGGTGATGATACCAATTGCAATGATGAGATTGAATACACAATCACTTTCACTTTAGACGAATATGGTCGAGATACCGATTCAGATGGATTCCCAGATCGTGAGGATGATTGTGATGACACCCATGGAACTTCCACAGAAGACAAGTATGGTTGCCCCGACAATGACGGGGATGGGTGGTCAGATTCTGGGGATTTGTTCCCCGATGAGCCGTCTCAGCACGCTGACCAAGACCAAGACGGCTATGGCGACAACCCAAACGGCGTGAATGGAGATCAGTGTGCCATCGCTTGGGGCGATTCATTTGAGGATCGCTACGGTTGCCCTGACCGCGACAATGATGGTTGGTCCGACCCAGATTTCTGGGGCGAATGGGGGCCGGTTTGGACCACGGCTGATGGTGGCGACGCATTCTGGGAAGATGCGACTCAGTGGTCAGATTACGATGTAGACGGTTACGGTGACAACTGGGCCGACCCTGAATGGAATGACTCCCATGAAGAGATGGGTGTCGGCCAATATGTGGAGAATGCTACCAC
>CALCEF010000358.1 GCA_937901365.1 uncultured euryarchaeote
TCTGAGTATTTCCAAATCAAAACCAGGTAAGCACGGTAGCGCTAAGGCGCGACTTGAGTTAGAAGATTTATTCACTAAGCAGAAGAGATCCCACGTCGGAACTGTTACCGATAACATCCAAGTTCCATTGTTAGAGAAAGGTTCTGCCATCATTACTCACGTTCAGGGTAATGAGGTTCATGCAATGGACAACAAGACATACTCTAACCTAATTTTGCCCACAGAAGAAGGACTGAATTTGGAACCCGGTGGCGAGATTCAGTGGGTAGAGGCCATGGGTCGCTACAAAATCACTCGAGATCACTGACATGAGCGACTCTGCTGCAATACCTCTGCACGCTTGGGTAATCATGGGTGTAGCATTATTCGCAGTCTCAAGTGCTGGTGCAGTCTTTGAGATGATAGAGGACGTTTCGGGACTGAGTAAGGCTGCATGGAGGCTACAAGCCACTTCATTAGTGCTATTTCCAGGGTTCTTGTTGCAATATAAGAAAGCAGAGGGTTCTCTGAAATTACGTTGGAAAGAATCTATGCATTTGTTAGCATTCTCTGGGTTTTGTTTAGCCTTACATTTCGGCACATGGCTAATGTCACTCGATAGAACGACTCTAACTCACTCTCTTCTATTCGTCACTGCTCATCCATTGGTAATTATCATTGGACTATGGTTGCTACGTAAGCCAGCAACTAAGCTTCAATCGATTGGGGCATTAGTTGGTTTCGTTGGGGCTGCTGTTGTAGTTGGTGGCGGCGCTACTGAGAGCGGAGTAAGTCTCTATGGTGATTTTCTTGCTTTCATGGGTGCCGTAACCATCGTTGGTTACCTCGCTATAGGTCGAATGGTTAGAGGATGGATGCCACTATTTCTCTACGCTTTTCCTGTCACATTGATTTCTGCTATAGTGCTAACATTATGGGCAATCATAGTGGAAGATTTAACATTCAATCTAGATGATATATCGGGTGCATTTGGTTGGCTAAGTGTCACATGGATAATCTATGTTGGATATCTTGCTTTAGGGCCGGGTCTACTAGGCCATACGGGAATAAATGCAGTTTTGCGTTGGATTCCTCCATTGACGATTTCTATGATTTTGATAATGGAGCCCGTAATTGGTTCAATTATAGGATGGGTTGTGGGTGTGGATTCTATTCCTCAACTATGGACTATTATCGGAGGCTCATTGATGATATCTGGATTAGCATTAGTCACATTTGGCTCTGAAACTCAGGAAGCCCCACAACCCTCCGATTGATGTAGTGCTTGCTTCTGGGGGGCTTGTGACCAAGCCTTGCCTTCTGTTGACCAACGATGATGGTATAGAGGCCATTGGTCTACACGCCTTAATTCGGGCTTTACACGAAAGAGACTTTCCAATAGTAGTCATAGCCCCCGCAACTGAACAATCGGCTACAAGCATGAGGCTATCATTGGGTTCTAATCTGAAATTCGAAGAAAGGGAAGATATTGCTAATAGCATCTCTAAACCCGATGGCCCACCTTTGCGAATGTTTTCTTTGGATGGATCTCCATGCGATTGTGTTATCGTAGCAATTGATGGAGGTTTAGACCATTGGGTTCCAGAAATGAAACCCGCATTGTGTGTTTCTGGAATAAATCAAGGTCCAAATCTTTCAGTTGATGTTATGCATTCAGGAACAGTTTCTGCCGCACGAGAATCCGGTCTCTACGGTCTTCCTTCAATCGCAACCAGTTTGTGCACATATGAACACTCTAATTTCGAGGACACTGCCAATGCGACGGCAGAGGTAATTGAGGCAGCTGTAGCAGTGTTGCCACCAGTAGCGGAAAATATGCTCCGGCCAAAAGGGTCTACTAAACCAATGACTGGAGATGATATCAATGAACAAATCCTTTCTGAATTCAAGCAAGGTAATTTGATGCTGAATATTAACGCACCGAAGACTTGGACGAATGGGTTCCAAACAGTTTCGCTTGGAGCTCGGTGGTACCACAATGCAATTGGATTGACTAATTCGGAAAGAAATG
>CALCEF010000359.1 GCA_937901365.1 uncultured euryarchaeote
TCTTCGAGCAGCGTTGACCAAAAAATGGCCACGCGAGGAATGATTACTCCTCTTCAACCGTATTCACAACTGCCAGATTAGCAGATGGTGGGGCGAGGGCTGCCCGGCCGGATGCGAACAACATCGGCATCACTGCTGATGTCATACAAAATAATCCGCAACACGCATAGATGTAGTATAACGTTGCAAATGTCAAAGATGCGATTTCTGGGAGATGGGTGGCTGCCTCATTGCTTGCAGAACCACCCCACAGATTAGCACTGATGAGAATAAAGGCACCCAATGCGCCACTGTGGATTCCACGCCGATCTCCTCTCAGAAGGAATACGCCTCCAAGAATTAGGCACAACGTGGAGAGTGAAAACAGTACACCGCTCCATGTCCCATAGGTAGAATTTGAAAAATCTTCATCGTACTTCTGCAAGTCTTCTTGCGTCACATCGGCATCACTTTCAGTGAATTGTTTTGCGAGTTGTTCTTCATCAGCTTCAGAATACAATTCATCATTCATGAATGAATTGTACGCAGCAAAACCAACCATCGCCGCTCCAAGAAGCAGAATGATGGCCGTTACAGCTGGTATGCTGTGATTGGCACGAACGGGAATTTCAGGCATGATGAGGACTTCCTCGGAATCCATCATCACAGAACCGATTTCGTCTGACATACTACAACCTCGAATCCGACACTCCTTAATCCTCGGTGCATTTTCTCAATGCATCCGCAATCTCATCGGGCACGTTGATTTTCTCAAAACTCTGCATATCGACGCAAACTGTGACCACACGAGCATCCCAACAGAGAACTTCTTCCTGATTGTAGAACAAATAGCGCCATACAATGGACGAATTGCCAACCGATTCAATCCACAATTTGCATACGACATCATCCCCATATCGAAGTGGTGCGAGATGATCAGCAGATGTATGGACCGCAGGGAACCCAAGATGCATTTCTTGGGTGATAACCGGGTAAGAGATACCACAAATCTCCTCCCACGATTCTTCAAAGAACCGATGGGCTAAATCGAAATATTCGGGGTAGAATACGACCTTGGCAAGATCGATCATCGGAAAATCGACGCGGCGTCGGAGGGTGACTGCCATGCCACTGGCTGACGCCTCCCTACGATGAAGGTGGCGGACCCACCGCGATTCGAACACGGGTTTGAGGCTCCGCAAGCCCCAGTGATATCCAGGCTACACTATGGGTCCTGTGCGCGGCCCACCGGCCACTCTATCTTAATCCGAACGGTTCACGCACCGTTGGTGTAAACCCGCTTGCCGGTCATCGAATCCTGCTTCCAGACTAATTCTTTGCAATATCTTGGAATGAAAAATCCAATTTTGCGGGGGGTGAGCCCATGATTCTTCATTTTCAGATCAATGGACAACCACGCGACAATCTGCGAGGCTGTACAACCCGGATTAATGCTAACGAAATTGAGAATTTCTTCTCTCAGGCGGCGAAGCCTGGCTTCCTTCTGTGCACCTTTGGCCATGCTATCTACTTGTCACCGGGGGTATATTAGGAACAATATGGGGACCCCCGGAGACCCCCATCAATAAACCGCTTACTGCAATGGCAACATGATTTTCCAACGAGGTTCTGCGAGTTTCTTCGCATTGGGACCTGTTCGTGGGTTTGGAGTCTTGTGGGTCAGTGTGCCATGCATTCCATGTACACTGAACTTGATTCTGGCCTCAACTACGCGATCTCGTTCTGCCAATTGTAGTGCTTCATCATCCAATTCAGCGCTGGCAAGAACCTCAAATTCATTGGATTCAACCTCGACTGAAAGCGAAAGAAGATTGTCCACTAGCGATACTCTGGGAGAAAAGTCGTAATCATCGGGGTTGTCCATCCAGACATCCAAATCGATGACAACCTTGTCCCGACTAGAGACCTTCTTGATGTCGATTGAAGTCACCATCAGGGGCTTCGAGAAGGCCCGGGTTCAAATCGCTTCCCATGAAATATCGTGGTTAAATTGTTAGAATAAAGTCCGATATGTTTCCAAACGTGGGCAAACGTAGATTTCCTGGCACGAAATGCAGGGTTTCGCGATTTGTTTTGATGGGAGCGTACGCTCTACATCAAACGCCAACTTCGTTAATCCGTGGAACCAAGAATGTCATTTCAACGACCAGTTCCCACTCGTTGCCCCCATCAGGGTCAACTTCGTCAATCGGAAGGTCAGGGTCAGCTTCCTCTGCCTCAATAATCCACATCCAATCACCTTCACCAAAGCCTGCGCCTGATTGGGCGTTTAGCATTTCAAGTAATTCTTCCAACGAATCGGCTGAGAAATTGTAGGTGTTTTCGGCTGTTGGATTGAGATTGAAGTATTCCATCGATGCGGATGCATTGTGGGTAATGTTGGTTTGTTCGGTTCGAACCTTTTGAGTCCAACTATCATCAGGTACGTCGACTGTGAGTGAGAAATTGTCCTGTGGTAACATCACTGGTATGAGATCCATGGCCAAGGTCAAGGTTGCATTGAACGACATGATGCGACCCTCTTCTCCAGGCATGTGTGTAATTGTGTGGATTTTTCCTTGCTCAAGATATCCATCCCAATCATAGGTTATTGTCCTCTCTTCCCAAATGACCTGGTATGTTCGAGGAAGAACCGAAAGGTTCCACATTCGCGTTGCACTCGCATCAGATTCGTCAGTAACGGTCACAGAACCTGTGTAATTTCCACTTTCGTAGGGTGTGAAATGATGTATTTCACCCATTGCGTCGTTGTCGTTTGTCGGATCTCCATCATTGTCGCTGTCCACATTCCAATCAAGATCCCACACGGTGGTCAATTCACCATTCTCAGGATCTGATGAGCCGGATGCATCGAGAGTGACGACATCGCCGGTTCGGATTGCGGTAGGCATCGAAAGTGAAATCTTCGGGAATCCATTGACCACAAGGGTTGTCGAAGCTGTATCCTCTCCATCAAGGTCATTGACAACTGTGACACGAATCTCGTAGACGCCGGCCTCTGTGAATGTGTGACTGGTGTAACCTTGAACGGTTTCAGAACGCTGGCCATCGTCGAAATTCCATCGGTATTCGGTAATGACTGTGCTTTCTGGTGATGTCGATGCGCGTGCATCGAAATTCACCGACTCTCCGGCATTGATACTGGTTCGATCAGATTCAACTCTTGCATTCGGTTCAGGAGGGCCTCCAAGTCCAGTACATCCAGCCAGCATGGGGAAAATCATGGTCACGATGAGGAGCAATGCAATCTGGCGTCGTGAAGCCACAGATTGAATCCCCGCCATGAACATACCCGGTCGACCCCGCATCTTCCTTTAGAAGAGTGACGATTCTTTGTCCTTTCAATCAGCAATTGTATGGGGACTTCTACGAAGTCCGATGGCGAGTGGCGAATGAGAGGGTTCAAGCGACGTCGCATTTCTTTCAGGCTCATGGCGACGGATCCATTGGCTGGATATCGTGTTCTCGGGTTCGATCTTGAGACCACTGGATTTAGTCCCAATAAACATCGAATTGTGCAATATGCTCTGGTTGGGTGTGATGCAGATGGCAGTCCCATACACATTGAAGAATTGGTTAATCCACAAATGCGGATACCTCCTGAGACCACAAATATACATGGAATATCGAATGAAGATGTTCGGGGTGCACCCGAATTCAAAGAATGTATAGCGCGGATTTCGGAAGCGATGGATGGTGCAGTAATCGTTGGCCACAACGTAGAGAAATTCGATTGGCCATTCTTGAGAAAAGAGTGTCTTCGTGCCGGTCAGCCAATGCCTAACCCGTTGGTGGTATTGGATACATTGACAATCGCACGAAAACTGAAAATTCCTCCCAGTCACAAACTGGGCAATATTTGTCAGCGATTTGGTATTATTCTAGAAAATGCGCATACGGCGGGAGCTGATGCTGAAGCAACGCGATTGTTACTGTGGAAATTAATGTCGTCACACCCACAACACTTTCGCCGCCCGGTTGAAGAAATTCCTGAGTGGGCTAGCGGTTCAACCCGCTCTGACAAAGAATCGGAACGTCTCGGACCAAGTCTCGAAGATTTGGAACCCGTCTCTGGTAGTCACGGCTGGTTGCGTTTTTCCAATGTTGGAATCGTCATAGGACGGGGTAGGAACCGTGGACGGACAATCACTGAGATTGAACGATTGGATGTGGATTATCTCAACTGGCTATCTTCGCCCGCTGGGCCCCTTGAACCAGAAGCAATCGACACTTTGTCTGGCGAAAGAAACTGACACTCAAGAACGCTTGATGATGGTTTCAATCGAGTATGGGATGATCCCAATCATCACGAATAGAGAACCCGCGGAGCCTAAGATGTACAGAACTGTGCCTGCTGAAAGGTTGTCTGCATCAATTGTGGGCATTGTGAGGTCGGGCATTCCTCCTGCAAGCAAATAGAGGCCGACAATTTGGACCAACCACATTGCCAAGAATGTCAGCAGAATTTCTGAGAACAATTGGCTGGAGAGGCGAAGAGAACCCGACCACCCCAGTAATGGAATATCTGGGCCATCTTTCGCAATTTGTCGGTCGCGCAGAGATTGATTGACTGCGGAGACGACGATCTGAATGAATGCAATCGCGGTGAGGCATAGCGCCAAGAATGTCATCACGATGTTGAGCAAAGCGCCGGTGGAATTGTCCATACTCTCCATCAGACTATTGCCACCCCACACCAAAATGACGGAGGTTAAAATCATCGGCAATGCGGTCATGAAAGACTGTACGCCGAGTAAGACTGTTTGAGAACCGTTCAGTAATGAGCCTAAACTAAACTCGGATTCTGTTTCATCCCAATCATCCTCAATACTGTCTCTTTTTTCTGTAGATTTACCGTGATATTGTTTCTCAAAATAGCGCTCCAATTGTTGGCCTTCGACCTGATCGGTACTACTCATTTGGGGGCGTTTTACAGAAAATCCACCAAACCCTCGCTCTTGAGATTCGGATTCGTCTACGACATCTTCGTACCATTCTGTTTCTTCATCGGATGGGGGTGCGCGGTTGCGTGTTGAGTCGGGTGGACCGCGACGACGCTTACCCGAACCTCCACCCTCCATGCATACCCAAGAGGGGTTTGGGCTCTTCAATGCCACGATGGTTCAGAGGTCTTTTTCCCGCTTCCGACCTTCAAGCAATGGTGACCAAGGAAGTACATCGCACCAATCGCCGAGTTTCCAAGTGTCTCCATCCAATCGAACCCCACCGAGGAATACTGGACCTTCGTAGCCATCTTCCATCAAAGTCTGCAGGCGCTCTAGGGCTTGACCTGCGAACACCGCGCCCGCACGTTGACCAGTGGGGGCCAATTCTCCAGATTCGTTGATGGGAGCCATGCGTTCTACGAGACAGATTCCATTCTCTACCTCCACTTTCTCGAACACTGCGATCATGTCTCTGAAAATACCAGTAGGATTCATCTCACCTTGGGCTTGTGCCCAAATCCATGCGGGGCACCATGCCTTCCATTCACAGAAATTGCAGGCTTCTTCAGCAGGCTTTGCTTCCATCGGGGTTTCCGTAATCTTGCTAGCCTCCCATGCCTCAAAGGCCTCGGGTAGAACACTGGGGCCCTCTGCCTCAAAGACAACCGAGCCATTCGAATACCAACCTTCAGCCCTTACAGGGGGATGATCGGGGTTGTTTTCACACAGGATATCACGATAGAATCTGAGTTGCCGGCTGACTGTGTCGTACAATTCGCCATCGGGGGGTTTACCGGTTTTCAAATCGGCTACAATCCAACCGACGACATTGCCCTCGTCATCATAATCAGAGACCAATAAATCGAGGCGACCCATGAGGCGGCCGCATGAGGTTCGCAAGGTTCCTTCAGCGGCAAGCACCATTTCTTGAATCTCACGCCACTTGTCGATTGAGACTTCTGAAAGCGCAATTTTTCCGGTGCGAGCTTTGGCGAAGAGGATGTTTAGCGAACCGATGAGCAATTTCCTTGCACGAGGAAATTCTTCCTGTTTCCAACGTGGATGTCGTGGCGTTTTGAGGAAAAGTTCCTTCTCCTGTTCCCACTGTTTTTCCAAAATCGCGTTAGCGGTTGGAGGTAACCAACCGATTTCATCACCATCTCGACTTGATAGATCGATATTGCACAAATCTTCGACGCTGTTGTGAACGGCAGTTCCTATTGCGCTGGCCATTCCGGCCTTACGAGGTAAACGCTGCCTTGAGAGCCAGAATTTCCGGGGACATGATGCGAAATTATTCCAAGAAGAGGGGGAAAGTTGGTGTCCTCGTTCCTCACGAGACCACTGTTTTGTCGACATCACTACACACCCCGGAACGGCTCCGCGTTACTGCTCTGTTCAGCCCAAGCATTAACACCACCGATTGACGGGCGTGGTTCATGGGAGAACTACCACGGGTCAAAGTCTCAGATGGAGCGATTACAGAAGGGGCACTTGTTGTCTCTTGTTTTCCAGGTGTAAGCCATGTGAGCAGTATTGTTGCTCATTATCTCATCGAGCGGCTGGAACTCAAGTTCGTCGGTGGTGTCGTCGACTCACGATTGCCCCCCGTTGCACTCATCCATGAAGGCAAACCGATGCCACCCGTTCGTATGTATGCTGGAAAACCAGTGTGCAATATGGATCAGTGTGACAGCATTGTCGTACTGGTATCCGAAGCACCGATTCCACCTAAGTTGATGCTCCCTCTTTCTGAAGCACTTCTCAGTTACAGTCACGAAAAGGAATTCCAAGCCGGTGTTCTGGTCGATTCATTTAGTCATCAGCAAGAAAGTGGCCATGAAGTCATGGACTCAGATGATAGTGAGGAAACCCTACTCGGTATTGGGGCGACTGACTGGGCTGTTGAGCAACTCAAAGAAATGGAAATTCCTCTACTTGAAGCCGGAATGGTAGCAGGTATGAGTGGTGTATTGTTGGGTGAAGGACGACGCCGGAAATTGGACATGATGTGTATCATGGCAGAGGCTGTTGGTGGAATACCCGATGCCCGTGCAGCGGCAAGGGTAATCGAGAAACTGAACAAGTTGCTTCCGACCATGGAACTCGACACGGATCCTTTGCTTGAAGAAGCGGAGAGAATTGAAGGACAGATCAAGGCGATGATGGAACACCAACTCGGTAGTTCAGGCGATGATGATCCCGATGATGGTCCAAACGCCATGCTCTATGGTTGAAGCATCGCTTCCCATTCTGTCTCGTTGAGTATGGTCACACCCAATCGGGTGGCTTTCTCGAGTTTAGAACCTGCATTTTCTCCGGCGACCAGATAATCCAACTTCCCGGACACTGCTGAGACTACCTTACCGCCTGCTGCCTTGATTTGCAAAGCGATCTCTTTGCGAGGGCGGGTGAGTGTGCCAGTGATACAGAATGAGAGGCCAACAAGTGGACCGGAGGGGGCTTCGGTCTTCGCCACATCGGTGATGGTCAGTGTCTGATTGAAGTCTTCCAACATCTCCGAACGATCTGCTATTCCTTCCATCAATGAATAGGCAACCGTCTGCCCAACACCTTCGATTGCAACCAAGCGTTCTAGATCATCCTCATTGAGGTTGATGAGAGCCTCCATGGTACAGATTTCGCCTGCAAATGCTGTCGCCAATTCCGGCCCAATGCCTGGCAAACCGAGGGCGGAAAGGAAGGTGTCTAAGGCCAACTCGCGAGTTGCGTCTAACTGAGTGACGACATTGTTGGCTGATTTTTCGGCCATTCGTTCCAATCCTTGAATCTGTTCGGAGGTCAAGCGATAGAGGTCGGGGATGGTGTTGACAAGACCTGCTTCACACAATTGATCGACAAGTTTCTCGCCGATTCCATCCATCTCAAGGGCACGGCACCAATACAGGATTGAGCGAGCCAATCGGGCAGGACAAGACAAATTAGAACAGCGTAAAAATGCGCCATCCAACTTCAATTCAGTGCTACATTCTGGACACGCTTCTGGAATATGTGGTGAGGCCCTTGTGGGCAACTCTCCTGTGAACGATTCCCCATCTGCGTGAAAGCGCCCTTGGAGATCACTGCTCTTGGCTGGCCCTAATGTTTCGATGATTTTTGGAATCACGTCGCCTCGACGGACGACACGTACTTTGTCACCAATCGATACGCCCAAGCGCTCTACTTCACCGACATTGTGCAAGGTTGTATTCTCAACCGTAACGCCACTGACAACCACTGGGGCGACACGGGCCACCGGTGTGACGGCGCCTGTGCGACCTGTTTGCCAATCGATGTCGAGAAGGACGGTGGTCGCTTCTTCAGGAGGGAACTTCCAAGCGAGTGCCCATCGAGGGTGGTGAGCGGTTTCCCCTAGCAACTCTCTCTTTGCCAAATTGTCGAGTTTGAATACCACACCATCAATTTCCCAAGGTGCACTGTCTCTGCCTTGTGTCCAGCGCTTTGTTTCAACCAACAATGCCTGTGTAGTGTCATCATCATCTGTTCCCTCAACAACCACCTCTTCAGCGGGTGTAATGCCGTTCTCTCGGAGCCATGCAATCGATTGGCTGTCGTTCTCAAATTGTAGAGCATCGGGGCTGTCTGGATGTTTCTCATCGTTGGGAACAAAGAGGACACCATAGGCATGGAATGCCAGGTCTGATGCGTCTCCCTTTCCCGCTTCGATATTCTTCTGTCGCAGACTACCCGCAGCCAGATTGCGTGGATTGGGGGCGATGTCGGCGTACTTTTTGCGGAACACATCGAGATGCATGACCACTTCGCCTCGAACATGACAATCGCCTTCCCATGGCAATCGATCAGGGATGTTTGGAATGCGTAGCGCATTGGATGTCACATCCTCTCCTCTCTCACCGCTACCACGTGTTGCAGCTCGCACCAATCGACCGCGGCGATACTCCAAACTCAGTGCACTGCCATCCAGTTTGGGTTGGGCAACAAACCGGCGACCATGGGCTGTGGTCTCTGCAACGAAGTGTGCAACCTCATCATCCCCAGTCGCTTTGTCGAGGCTGCGCATCGGAAATCTGTGATCGACCTTCACTGAACCAGGCGGCACGGGTGCACCAACTCGACGGAGTTGGGGATGTTCCGGGTCCAATGATTTGAGTTCGTCCCACAAAGCATCGAACTCAGCATCGCTAATCTCAGGTGTAGCCTCATTGTAGTAGAGATGAGAATGGTGAGCGATTTGCTCCGCTAGGGCCTCAATTCGCGCCGTCGTGGCGTCGTCAGGTCCAAATTCTATCCAGCCCACGTCCCCATAGGGGACGTGGATGTTATTGAATCCTACGGATTCGAACGTTTCTTAGATTTCTTACGAATTTCTCTTTGACGCATTTCTTCAAGATCTTCTTCAGTGTAACCTGCCTTGATTAGTTTTGATTTGACAAACCATTTCCCTGTGTGTTCTTCCTGATATTCCGTGATGGTTTTCTGGCCATCTCTATCCTCATCTTTTCCAACCAACTCATATCCTCGTCGGATTTTTGATTGGTTTGAGGCAGTATCGGGGGCAAAAAAAGTAGGTTCTGAACTAGGTTCCAATTTTGCTTTATCTGTAGGACTGGACTTAAAACCGTCATATATGAATGCGACAATGAAGATGGGCCACCAAAGTGGAGAATTGGGTGCGGTTGCTTGAGAGAATGGAACTAAGATAAAAGCGAAAATTAACAAGAAGCAACAGACAAGGTATAGTAGATCTTCGATCAAAATTATTCCTCTTCATTCAGTAAATTGGTCAGGGTGTCCCATTCGCCGACCATGATGGCATCTATTCTGAGGGCAGCAGCTGCGAGATCTTCGTCAGAACCGCCCAGCGGTAAGGGTGCCAACCTCCACCATCCTTTGCGCTGTAGCGTGATGCTTGAACCGCCTGAATATCCAGTCCACCACAAGCGATTCCAATCCACTGAGAAACCATCCACCCAGAGTGCATCTTTGGTAATCGCGTATCGCTTTGGTAGAACCAGCCAGCAACCATGAATACCGAGCAATACATCGAAAATGAGAACCCAATGTGTGGCCGTCCCACTCCTTTCGGCAAGGAACCAAGGTGCGACAATCATGACGACAATCGCGCCCAGCATCGTGACATTTCGGACCAATTCCTGACCCATCTGACTCTGCCAAGCCATCCCACCTGTTGGGAATTGGCCAAGATTGGGAATATCCTGCTTGGAACGCATCAACTTCCAGCCGTCAAAGAGAACGATTGAGGCCGTCAACGCGATGACAATCATTGCGATTTGATCCGTTTGCAATTGCTCACCTCATTCTTCACGTCGGATGTCACTATTGAAGCGGAGATATGCAAACGTCGAGAAGACGATGATTAGACCCAATGTCAGGACGACCGAGGGGCTACAAAGCGTCACAATCAGGGACGAATCTTGTGAGGATGGTGTGTGCAATCCCACACTTGGGTCTAGAGGGTCTATGTCCTCTGAATCTGGTACACCATCTCCATCATCGTCGTCATCTTCAACGAGGTCTGTTTCACAGTTGCTTCGAATGGAATTTGGCAAGCCATCATCATCGGTATCGTGATGCGCACAGGCGTCGTATGGGAAGAGATCCACGTCGTCTTTGAAATCGTCATTGTCGTCATCGACATCGAAGACATCCGGTCCACAGAATCGATTGTTTTCTGCGTCCCACCAAGCGTTAACCCCTGTCGATGGGCAACTGTCGATGAAATCTGAATCTGCATCGGCTGGATTGACTGTAAGTGCAACCGTGTCCGAACCTTCAGCACCGTGGATGTCGATGGCAATCGCGCGGAGAACCCATTCTCCTTGCACTGTATCGGTGGTTGTTCCAGATGGTGTGTCGCCGATGAGAATCGTTTCATCGCCATTCTCCATGACCCATACCCACTCGACGATCTCGTCGCCGTTTGGATCGGTTGCCGAAGCTGAGTAGTCCATCGATTGGCCTGCATTAACAACCCATGATTCGGGTCCGTCTATGGTGACCTGTGGAGGTGAATTTGGACTCATTTCAATGGCTAGGTTACGCTGACCTGTGGTGTCCAGTTGTAACTGGCCAGTGGCAGGCAAATATCCGTCGGCGGTCGCAGTCCACTGCCCAAACCATGCATCGGTCATTCCCGATTCGGTGTAGGCCTGATGGATGAGGGTGATTTGTGACGGGTTCTGCCATTCAAATTGCTGCTCACCTAGAGTAAAGTCAAACTCGGGAATTGTCATTGCAATCGTTACGTTCACAGGAGATGTTACTGTCCATGTATGCGCAATGAATAATGTCGCATCACCTGTGATATTGACCGAGACGTCTTCGTGATCAATCACGTTTGCAGACCAGTGTTTGTCCATACCAATCATGTGGATCTCGCCATCCAATTCACCACCTGAAAGAGTGAACGGAAGCGTGTTTGAATCAATGGCTGATGTCGCGTGAAGATGAGAATTGAGGATGGTGACGCCAGCGCCTTCCGCCTCTTCCAAGCCTCCTTCAAGTCGCAGGGCAGTGTCATATCCATCTACGTCACAATCTTCGATGATGGTACCCGCGGAAGGTGTGCCGTGAACTGCAATTCCAACGCCCTCACCCTCTCCAATCAAATCGACACCGAGTAGGCGCATCTCACTCTCTTCGATGAGAACACCTGGAGTTCCTGTAATGGTTGAATCACTCAACAAGAAGTTCTCGGCTTGCTCAATGTGAATCGCTGATTCGCCACTGCCTGTAGAAAGTGACATCTCTTTCACAGTCAGTGATTCATCGACCATCTGTAGGAACAGCGCGGGTCCATCGCCATCATAGTCTGAGGATGTCCATCCCGATAAGGTGCCAGATCCTTGCTGAATCCAAGCCCCATTGGAATTTCCAGCCCCAATAATCGCATCTTCAACCCACAATGATGCGCCTGTGGTCCACATCGCATACATCCCACAATTTTCAATCGATGTTCCATGGAGGTTCAGCGTTCCAGTCGCACGAATACAAATGTCTGTTTGCGAAATCGTTCCATCGATTATGGCGAGCGTCCCTGTGCCAATGACGCTCACGGGAGCATCCGAAATCGTCATCGATGCAAGTGATGCCTCGCCATTGTTCTCTACTGAGATTGGACCGCCCGAATATAGGGTTGAAATCATCTGCACGTTGCCTCCATCAGCGGCTGTAATGCCACCGGATGCAGTTCCTCCAATCCACGCATCATTGGCCAAGAGTTGTCCTTCTACGGAAATACCGGCATCGGGTGCAAGCGACAATTCAACATCGGGCATTATTTCCAGTGTATGGCCAGATGAAACCAGCAAATCGCCGCCCAAGTGCCACGGTGAAAAGACCGCTTCCAGTCGAATCGAATCTGAGGTTGAACCCGATGAAATAGTGGAAATCATCACTTCGATTTCGGCATTGCTTGTTGGAATCCATGATTGATATCGATTGACATTGGCGTGTTGAATGACGACTGTCTGCTGGTTGCCATTGTCGGTTTCTCCATTTTCATCCACGACTCTCCAAGTATACCATGTGCTGACTTCTCCATCCACATTGGATTGCTGGACTGCACCACCAACCGAGACATTGGCACCTTCAACAGGTTGGCCCGCATCGATGACTGTGACCTTGAGATGGCTACGTTGTGTGAGTTTAGCATCGGTTCCAATGGTTAGTGTTCCCGAGGCGTGTCCACCATCGAGGATGAGTTCACAATCCTGATTCAATTCAAGTGGGCCAGTGAGTGATGTTTGAACCCAAGTCCAAGGATCATAACAGGTGAATGTGAGCGAAGAGGATACGGTCAGACCCTGGCCTTCTCCCATCAGCGGTGTGCCTGCGGTGAGAGAACCTGCGCCCCCTTGTAGCAACCCATTATCGCCCTTGAGTTGGCCGTTTGGCTGAATACTGAGAATGGAAGTTTCAGGCATTGTTAGAGTAGAATCGATGAGCATGAGTGATGCTGTACTCTCGATTGTGAGATTGCCGGACAATGTGAATTCCCCTCCCACCAAACGCGCATCGACGCCAGCAGGGATGGTCCAATCTCCTGAACCGGGAACGACGGCGATTTGCAACTCTCCGCCCGGTGGTGATAGGGTTGCACTTGATCCCATTCCGCTCGCAGGGTCCTCTGCTTCCACATAGGAACCACTCGCCAATAGAGGAAGTGTGGCCGTACCTGATGGATTGGTGATTTCATCGAAACCGTGTGCATAAACGGTAGCACCTGCGATTGCGGAACCCACCAAATCGGAGACTGTAACAGTGGATTCGGTGAATTGTTCTTCAACGCTTACTGCAAAGCTTGGAGTTCCAGAGGAACCCCAGAGGAGTGTCCCATCACCAAATCCATCGTATGCACCGGACGAGGTGTAACCAGGCATGTCTCGTATGATGGCATTGGCATCATTGGCCAATTGTATGCCATACGATCTGTGAGCCATGTCGACGTTCCATTCGACAATGTGAATGGTACCGTCTACGACATTGATACCTACATCTGATGAAGATGTGTCAAGGGTGTCGATTATCATAGAACCACCATCGATGGTCACACCACTACCACTATTCCGACCACCTCCACCCGATTCTAGATTCGAACCGGACAGGGTGCATTCGGATTCACAGCGAATGCCCTCGTTCCAACCAATCATCGTGACATCGTCAATTGTGACTTCGGACCATACAGCGCGCAATCCCACAGATGTTGAATCGGAGCTCGCGAAACTACGAGCGATTTCAACCATGGAAAGATCTGCCTCGACATCGAGAATGGTCAATCCATTCTCTTGCGCCACAAATACAACATTGCTAGCATCCAATGACCATCCGGATATGGTTCCACCATTCTCAAAACTCAATGTTGAGTCTTCAATATTCAACTCACCTGACCCTGAAACATCGAACAATTCACCGCTTGTGGTGAGAGACATTTGGTTGGCGTGAAAGGTCCCTGTCCCTCGAAGACGAGCGAATGAGCCATTGGAATAGATCTCTGTACTCGGCCATGCTCCTACGAATTTCAATTCGCCATCAATCTGGGCATCGATACAGGTTGTGCTGCTCTCACATGTGAAATAGAGCGAGCGGATTTCAACATCTTCGACGCTGCCAGTGATGAGGGTGTCCACGTTACACTGGGTGCCGCACCAGGCGTCTGGAACCACAAGTCCGCTCAATGAATCCGCCTCAATCAGAATCTCGCCTGAACTGAAATTGGTTGGCATCACGGTAGCGGATACGACACCGCTGCCTCGAATCAAGCGATTGAATTCCTCAGCGTGAACCTCGCCGGAGAAGGTGGATCCATCATCCAGTACAATCACGTCAGCATCTCTGATCGATGTGGTTAGTCCAATGTTCGCATCTCCTCCATTGTGAACGTGTACAACCTCAGCACTGTTACTCGATGTGACCGCATTGAGAATTGTTGTTCCATCCACACGCAGGCATGATGTGGTGGCAGAATCGCAGGTGATGTCGGTGCCTGAAACGCTTCCTTTGCCCCAGACACCGATGATGGTGTCGATAAGTGTGGTCGATTCAATCGATAGGCTGCTACCAGATTCAACGTCAAACCC
>CALCEF010000360.1 GCA_937901365.1 uncultured euryarchaeote
GGGAAAACAACCTTTGCTTTCACGTCGGTAAATCCACAATCGTTTAGCATGCGCACATAATCTTTGGTTGTTCCAAAGTGTACGTATGTCTTGGTCAACCACTTCCAGGGATGATCTTTCATTTTACATATGAAACGCGCGTAAGCCCCCACCCAAATTCGCATCCAAAGATAACCGAACCAGCCATGGACACGATTCATTTTGGCAGGGTCAACAATCACCAGTGTACCTCCAGGTTTCAGAACTCGCTTAACCTCGGAAAGCCCGGCTCGCTTGTCATACCAATCCCGAAATGAAAACAGCGAACAAACCCCTGCAAAACTCTCATCATCGAACGGCATTTTTTCTGCGGTTGCTTCAACAAATTCAGCGGGCGTTTTTCGCTTTGAGTTGACCCTCTTTTCAGCAACTGAGAGCATTGCAGGAATTGGATCTAAACAGGTCAAATCGCGCTCAGGAATCATCTCTGCAAAGGTACCGGGTCCACACCCCACTTCGAGGATTTTTCCTTCTTCAGGAAGGCGACTGCGAACCATTTTCCGCCATCTTTTGTCCTGACCTAGTGTCGCAAAACGATTGATTCGGTCATAAACTGGGATGGTCGCTTCTAGGTTACGCTGGAGTTCGGCCCAATCCTCGTCGCCGATGCGTTCCGTATCCATCATTACACATGGCCCTTCTATCCTATATTTGGTTCAATCCTAAAGTGAATTTCTCACAATCCCAATCCCCCAAGTCTCATTGTTGTGAGGGTATCATCATAAACCCATCAACGGTCGCGGGTCCACCGTAGGTGGATATCATGAGTCGTGCAGATGTACTACGAACCATCAAAGATGCTGAGGCCGATGCTAGTGCTACACTGGCCAAAGCCGAAAGCGAGGCCAGCAACATCGTGACCAAGGCACGCGTCGCCGCTGCTGAAACTGTGACCCAAGGTCGCAATCAAGCACAGGCCGATGCGCAACAAATGGTTGATGATGCACGTAAAGCAGCAGAGAAAGAAGCCGCAAAGGTCTCCAAGAAGGGTGACAAAGCAATCGATTCTATTCATGGAAGTGGCGACTCAAGTCGTCCCAAAGCCGTCGATGTCGTCCTCGATGCATTCCGCGCATGAATTCATTATACTACGGAGAGAGTCACATGTCACAGATTCACACCCGCCAAATGGGCCGTTTGGTCGCTGCGGGAACGTTGAATCAATTGGATGCAACCATCCAAACCTTGGCTCGATTACGGGCCTTGCACATGATTGATTACGATGGCAGTGATGGAGATCTCTCATTGGGTACCCCCTCTTCGGAAGCCGACCAACTGAGTCGAGATGTGAACAAACTGCGTGCTGCAGCATCTCTTGTCAGTTCGGGCTCAAACAAAGAAGCCTCAGCACCTGAAACTCGAGCCGCTCTATCAGGTGACTTGCACGAACGAGTCGATACCTTACTCGCAGAGAATGACAGGCGCTCGGAAATCGAGTCGAAATTGGTATCCCTATCGGAAGAATCCACTGCACTGCAAATGGTCGCGCCATTGAAAACCGACCTAGATTTGTTGGATGGATTTGAATCACTAACCACATTTGTGGGCACGGTTAGAGACGCAGCGGCAGCACGTGGTGCTGCCAAAGAAGGCCTATTCTTGTCAGGAAATGCTGGAAAGAAGACGGTTGTTGGTGTATTTGTTCGAAATGAGGATGCAAAAGAGGCACAATCTGCCTTAGAGGCTGCTGGCTTTTCCGCACTTCCAATACCCGAATGTGAAGGGTCAGTTTCATCGCGTATGGAAGAGATTGATTCTGAACGCGCCAGCCTTATCGAGGAACAAGTCACATTGGAAAATAACGCCACATCTTGGCAGGAGGCCAATGCGGATGTTTTGCACAGTGGTTTGGAATTACTTGAGCGCGATCAAGAGCTCGCAACCGCTCCAGTCAGAGCGGCAGTCACGGCACACGCATTCGTAATCGATGGGTGGATTGAGATGGCACGAGCGGACGAGATATCCGCTTCGCTTCAAGGCCAATGCACAGTTGTCGATATTGAACCATTCAAGATTCAGCCAGGCGGTGGTTCGCATGGCCACAATGATCACCACCACCATCAGGAGATGCCACCGATTGCATTCCAGGATCGAACCGCTAGTAAGCCGATGGAACTGCTGACAGATGCGGTTGGTCGTCCTGCCTACGGGCGCATCGACCCAACACTGTTCATGTTCATCACGTATCCAATCTTCTTTGGGATGATGCTCGGTGATATGGCGTATGGCATGGTAACCATGGGCTTGGGTTGGATGCTATTGCGCAAAGCAGGCACGAATGAAATGCTGGAAATGGGTGGTAAATTCTTGATTTACATCGGCTTGGGCACCTTTGTATTCGGCTATATCTATGCTGAAATTGCAGGATTTGAAATCTTCAGCCATAAGCATCACACGTGGGCGAGTTCATTGGATATATTCTATCCAGCAGTCGATTACCATGGCCACGCTTGGCACACTTCGTTACCATTCGGAATAGAACTTGCCTTCCCATTCCACAGGGTTACAGATGTGGCACATCACGGGAACCTAGAACATCTGATTCTCTTGACGATTTATCTCGGTGTAGCTCACGTTTTCATCGGCCTCATTGTTGGATTCCGTGACATTTGGCTTCACGGTAACGGACACGGCGACGAAGGCTTCGTGTGCGCATTGTTTGAGAAAGGCAGTTGGATAATCCTGCTCTTCGGAGGCTTCCTCGCAGCCTATGCGTTCCTTTCCAAACCCGCCTACGAAGAACGCTGGGTCAGCCCAGACCCAGCCTATCTTGATCTTCTGAGTACGATGATGACCGTTGGAGGAATCATGATTGTCATTGCAGTTGTGATGATCATGTGGATGCTGTATCGATATCACGGAGTACCTTTCCCAATCAACATCGGCTTAGGTCCGATTGAGGCTGTTGGAATGATGCCCACAGTCATCTCCTACGTTCGACTGTTCGCCGTCGGTGTGGTCGGTGTCAAGATTGCAGAAACAGGCAATACGATGTTATTCGAACCCCTGGCTCACATATTGGAAGATCTCTCTCATGCATCAGCGATGGATTACCTATCCATGGTTGTGCTTCTCATCGGCTGGTTGGCCGTACAAATTTTCGCTTGGGGACTGGGTGTTTTCAGTCCCAACATCCACGCTGCGAGATTGCATTTCGTCGAGTGGATGAGACAGTTTTACGATGCGAGTGGCGAGGCGTTCAAGCCATTCGGTTTCAAAGCGCGCCGCGTGGAGGTGGAATAGCGCAAATCACATTCCTAGCAATGCTTGGAAAAAAGGAGGAAAAAATATGAACAATAGAAAGACAATGAAAGGAATGACAGCCCTATTTGGCCTGTTCTCGTTTGCAATGATTGCATCCGTAGTATCAGCCCAATCAGGTGAGACATCGGTATCCTATCACTGGGATGCAGCCAAGCTCGGCGCAGGTCTTGCGCTCGGACTGGCAGGTGTCGGAACTGGAATCAGCCAAGGACAGATTGGTGCAGCAGCGGTCGGCATGATTGCTGAAGATAGCAGCAAATTCGTTACTGGTCTGATCTTCACTGCTCTACCTGAGACAATTGTCCTATTCGGTTTCTTGGCTCTGTTCCTGCTCTGAGCAGAACATCCGAGTGACTACATACGACATTCGAAGGAACGTGTAATGATGTCCCTAGATGCGTTAGCTGAAGAAATTGCCGCTCAGGCAAAGGCGGAAGCCAAGGCCATCACTGATGCCGCCAAGAAAACGGCGAAATCGGTGAAGAAAGAGGCCGAGGCTGAAGTCGCAGACATTCGTGAATCACTGATGTCTCGTGCTGAGCGCGAATCTGCACAGCTCTCCACGGAACTCGTTGCCTCTTCTCGACAAAACAACCAGAAGCGTGAACTCATTGCTAAAGCAGCTGAGTTGGATGCGACATGGGATGCGGTGAAAGCCGAGGTTGGTTCAGCAAAACTTGCAGGACGAGCCAAACTCATCAAAGCCCTAGTTGCAGAAGCAAAGGAAGCAGGTTCGGGCATGAAAATGCGCCCTGTGTCCATTGATCGCAAAGCGTTGGAGATGGAAGCGAAAGGTTTCGACTTTGGAGATGATGTCGAAGGCCTCGGTGGATTCACCCTTGAATCTACAGATGGCTCTATCGTTTTGGATTACCGTTTTGATAACCGATTGGAGGATGCTTGGAAAGCAAGCCTCGGGTCGGTCAATCAAACATTATTTGGAAATTAAATTGAACATTAGGAAGTGAATGTATGGTAAGAGTTGGTGGTCGTAGCAATATGGCCAATGCTTCCGCGCGCGCGAAGGCGCGCAAGGCGAGTCTCATCGATTCTACCCGCATGCGTCAGTTGCTCCAACAGAGCCCTGATGCGATTGGAACCAGCATTGCCGAATTTGGCTATCGTTCAGAACTCGATCTCTACGCCAGCCGATATTCGGGTGCCGATTTGATCGAGGCAGCCTTGAATCACAATCTCGATTCTGATTTTGATTCAGTCTTGCGATTTTGCCAAGGCGATCTCAAATCAATGGTGGCTGTTTACGTTGAGCGTTTTTCATATCAAAATGCGAAAACGGTGCTTCGTGCAATACATAGTGGAGCCAGCGTCGAAATGGTGTCCTCCGAGGTACTTCCTGAAGAGAATTTGAACAACAATTACTGGCTTGACATCGTTCGCAACTGCAACACGCTTGGAGATGCGGTGAATGCGATGTCTGGAACCCCGTGGGGCCTTGCTCTATCCAAGTTGGATGCTGATTCAAATCTCCAACAGATGGAAGACGCTTTGGATTCATCATACTACAACGATGCGATTGCATCGATTCGTGGTTCTGGATGCCATCCCTTGCTGGTCCGGTATATTCGTAATGAAATCGACCATCGAAACATCATCAACCAATTCCGCGGTCTGAGACAAGGTATTGTCGGCGAAGATCGCGATTCCATCATGATTCATGGTGGTAAAATCGACAGAGCAGCTCTGAAGGCTGCTTCACAAGCTGAATCGAATGAGGCGCTCTTGGAGGCCCTCCGCCGAGCCCCCTCGTTCGATGATACCGGATTTGAAGAGGCCTTACAGGCATCATCGATTTCTCTCGACCCTGTTGTGACATTGTTGCAAGAACAGCGTCGAAACATGATGCGTCGTTTCGCCTACCTCAATCCGATTTCGGCTTTCCCCGTAATACATTACATCGAGAGCAAAGTGCTCGAGGTACAAAACATCCGCTTGCTTGTGCGCGGCAAAGCGGCAGGCCTCTCTGATGAGGTCATCGAAGCGCACATGAATCTGTGAGGTGAAAAAATGGAGATTGCTGTTGTCGGTACATCTGAATTCACACTTGGATTCCAACTTGCAGGCGTTCAACGCTTGCACAACCCCGAAGGCGATGAGGAACTCGCATCAACAATGCGAGATTTACTCAGCCAGAAGGATGTCGGCATAGTCGTAATCGACAGTGCAGATCTAACTCGCTTGTCTGACAGACTGCGTTCGCAAATTGCAGACAGCATTACGCCCACTGTGTTGGGCATTGGGACCGAGGAGGATAACACCCTCCGAGAGTCCATCAAGTCGGCGCTTGGCGTCGACCTATGGAAGTGATTCCAAAAAAAGGAAGTGACAAAAAATGAGTGACGAAAATGGAGTGATTTACCGTATTTCTGGACCTGTGGTGACGGCCACAGGCATCCGTTCACGGATGTATGAAGTTGTACGAGTAGGACATGAAGGATTGATGGGCGAAGTGATCGAATTACACGGTGACAAGTCTGTTATTCAAGTGTATGAAGATACGTCCGGCATCCGCCCGGGCGAGCCGGTGGTACGCACCGGTCAGACGCTATCGGTACAGTTGGGGCCGGGTCTGCTAACGCAGATTTACGACGGTATCCAACGCCCACTACCGGTATTGGAGAAGACCATGGGTACCTTCATCGAACGTGGTGTCGATGCCGATGGGCTCGACCTTGAGAAGGTCTGGGACTTTGAAGCGACTGTTTCAGTCGGCGACGAAGTCGCTCCTGGTGCAGTGATTGGAACGGTCCAAGAGACCGAAACCATCGTTCACAAAGTCATGCTGCCTCCAAACCACAGTGGTAAAGTCGCTAGCATCGAAAGCGGTTCGTTCAACGTCACTCAAACGGTCTGCACTCTAGAAGATGGTACTGAAATTCAAATGATGCAAAAGTGGCCGGTTCGAACACCTCGCCCTTACCATCAGAAGTATGCGCCAGATACACCGCTCGTCACCGGTATGCGCATTTTGGATTTCTTGTTCCCACTCGCCAAGGGTGGTGCAGCAGGTATCCCTGGACCATTCGGTTCCGGAAAGACAGTCACACAGCAATCGCTGGCCAAGTATTCTGATGCCCAGATTGTGGTCTACATCGGTTGCGGTGAGCGCGGTAACGAGATGACTGAAGTGTTGGATGAATTCCCCCACTTGATCGATCCAAACACGGGCAAACCACTGATGAATCGGACCGTGATGATTGCCAACACATCGAACATGCCTGTGGCAGCTCGTGAAGCATCTGTGTATACTGGAATCACCATTGCAGAATATTTCCGTGACATGGGTTATGACGTGGCTTTGATGGCCGACTCGACCAGTCGATGGGCCGAAGCAATGCGTGAAATCAGCAGTCGTCTAGAAGAGATGCCTGGTGAAGAAGGATATCCTGCATATTTGTCCAGTCGCTTGGCTGAATTCTACGAGCGTGCAGGTCGTGTTGAAACACTCGAGGGCGAAGACGGTTCAGTTACAGTGATTGGTGCTGTGTCCCCACCCGGTGGTGACATCAGTGAGCCGGTATCACAAGGTACACTGCGAATTGTCAAGGTTTTCTGGGGATTGGATGCAGGTCTGGCGCGACAACGCCACTTCCCTGCAATCAATTGGTTGAGTTCTTACTCGCTTTACCCGCAGAGCCTTGATCAGTGGTTCCGTGACAACATCGCCAGCGACTTCCCTGAAATCCGAACAGAGATTAGCAGCCTACTACAAGTTGAGGCTGAACTGCAAGAAATTGTGCAGTTGGTCGGTTCGGATGCATTGCCAGTGGACCAACAACTGACGCTTGAGGTCGCACGTATGATTCGTGAGTTCTTCTTGCAGCAGAACGGATTCCACGAAGTAGATGCATATTCAGGTCTTGAACAACAATACAAGATGGCCAAGGCCATTCTGACATTCCAAGATTCAGCGAAGAAGGCACTTGCAGCCGGTGGTCAATTGGAAGACGTTGTCAACGTCCCCGCTCGAACCAACCTGATGCGTGACCGATTCGAGGCAGGTTATCTTGACCGAGTTGATGGCTTGGTTGATGAAATGAACAAACAAATTGCCGCAGCGGCGGAGGACAACTAGGAGGGATTTGAATGAGTGGAAAGGAATATCGAACAATTACAGACGTCAAGGGACCTCTTGTTTTCCTAGAGAAGACAGAACCTGTAGCATATGGTGAAATCGTGCAATTGCGCCTCACCGATGGCAGTATGAAGAATGGACAAGTTCTCGATACAAGCGACGACATGGTTGTCGTACAGGTATTCGAAGGCACAGCAGGTGTCGATTTGGGTACTGGTGTGAAGTTCATGGGTGACGTGTTCAAGCTCCCTGTGAGTAAGGATCTCATCGGTCGAATTCTCGATGGAGCAGGTCGCCCGCGTGACGGTGGTCCAGCCATCGTTGCAGAAGGTGAAGCAGACATCATCGGTGCTGCGATTAACCCATACAGCCGCCAATCACCTCACGATTTCATCCAAACTGGAATCAGTGCCATCGATTGCTGCACAACCCTTGTTCGTGGACAGAAGTTACCAATTTTCAGTGCTTCAGGTCTACCACACAACGACATTGCCCTTCAGATTGCACGACAAGCCAAGTTGAAGGACAGCGATGAAGAGTTCATTGTGGTGTTCTGCGCAATGGGAATCACTGCTGAAGAATACAATTTCTTCAGAAGTGACTTGGAGCGAACGGGTGCTCTTGAAAATGCGGTTTTGTTCGTCAATCTAGCCGACGACCCAGCCGTCGAGCGATTGATTACACCCAGATTGGCTCTAACCGCTGCAGAATATCTTGCATTTGAGCACGATTACCACGTTCTGGTTGTCTACACGGACGTCACAAACTATTGTGATGCTCTGCGTCAAATCGGTGCAGCTCGTGAAGAAGTGCCAGGGCGCCGTGGATATCCCGGATACATGTACACAGATTTGGCCATGCTCTACGAGCGAGCCGGTTTGGTGAAGGGTAAGAAGGGAAGTATCACACAGTTCCCGATTCTAACCATGCCCGGTGACGATATCACACACCCAATCCCTGACCTTTCTGGATATATTACAGAAGGACAAATTGTGATTTCTCGTGAATTGCACGGTTCAGGTATCTATCCGCCAATCAACGTTCTTCCAAGCCTTTCGCGATTGATGGGTGGTTGTATCGGTGAAAAGACAACCCGTGAGGATCACAAATCTGTATCGGACCAAATGTATGCTGCATACGCGCAAGGACGTGAACTGCGAGGTCTTGTGGCCATTGTCGGTGAAGATGCATTGAACGAACGTGACAAACAGCTACTAGATTTCTCGGGTTTGTTTGAGGACAAGTTCCTTCGCCAAAGTCGAGACGAGGATCGTTCAATCGATGAGACCCTAGACCTGTGCTGGGATCTCATGCAGAATATTTCGACCAAGTATCTGGTTCGTCTTGACCAGAAGTGGATTGACAAATATCACCCTACTGAAAAGAAGTGATTGTAGCGTTAGGGAATCGATAGGAGGTGAGGAATCATGGCACTGGACATCAAACCCACACGCTCCGAACTCATCAACCTGAAGCGCCGAATCAAACAAACGCAGAATGGGTACAATCTCTTGAAACTGAAGAGAGATGGTTTGTTCCATGAATTCCGGACTCTTCTTTCTGAAATGATTGAGGCTAGAGAGGGATTGGTTTCGACCTACAGGGAAGCGGTCCAAGCAATCAGTTTGGCCGGAGCCATTGAAGGTGGTTTGGCAGTGAAGAGTGCTGCAATCGCCATTTCCAATCGACCAGAGGTTGAAGTGAATCCACGAAACATCATGGGTGTTGTAGTACCCAGTGTTCAAGGATCTAATCTCACCAGCACAATCAGTGAACGTGGCATGGGTCTAATCGGTGGTTCAGCCTATATCGATGAAGCCGCAGATGCGTATTCTGATCTGATTGGCAACATTGTAAAAGCGGCTGAGATGGAAGCCACATTGAAGCGTCTATTGGTCGAAATTGAGGCAACAAAACGCCGTGTGAACGCACTTGAATTCAAGGTCATCCCAGAGATGAAGGAAGCACAATCTTTCATCCAACTTCGACTTGAGGAGATGGAACGTGAAGAGACCTTCCGTCTAAAGCGATTCAAGAACAAATGAGCAGGACCTATGGTCCTGCTCGATACTCTACACAAGCGTGGGTCATATATCGGTTGATGGGCCGGCAAGTCCCACCAGAGGTGGGACCATGGCTGAGTCGGACGCGCTCGAACCACTCCGTATCGATGCGGATTTGTGGTCACATCGCGATTTACTAGAGCGCATCATCAGTCGCTGGTTTCACGTCATCGAAGAAGCCCACGACGTCGAAATTGGTTGGCAGGTCCAACTTGCAAATGGCCAAGATAATGCCGATACTGCATTACGTGCTTTGAATCAGCATTTAAGGGGCCTTTCTTGGATTGCTGTTCTACAAGAAGGGAAGCCATACGATTTGGTCATATTACCCGAACCGCCTCAAGGTGAAGGTCTCTCAAGTGGACAATCTTTTGCTGTTTGGACCGTTTTCACATTTTTCTTAACACTGGCTGGTGCTGCTTGGTTACAATTGCAGGATACGAGCCTAATGTTGACAGATTCAAGTCTGCTCATTGAAGCATTTTGTTGGTTTGCACTTCCCATCTCAGTTGTGATGTTCATCGGCAGTGATCTCCGCCGCCGAATCGGTTTGCGAACCGGTGTGGATTTGGGTTATCATATTCCTCTTGCAGTGCCCTTTTTCATGTCTCCTGCCAACCCCATTTGGCCATTCGGTGTCATTGGATTTACCAGCCAAAGGCGAATGGATTTGATGACTTTCTGGGATCGGAAATCGTTGGCGTTGATTACCCTAATCGCTCCATTGACAATGAT
>CALCEF010000361.1 GCA_937901365.1 uncultured euryarchaeote
GGTCGCCAGTCGCTATTGACTCAATAGAACGGATTGGTTCCTGCAGCATGATCGGTGATATCGACAACACCAGTAATGCCCTCAACCTCATCCATGATCATGACCTCAATGCCTTGCTTGAGTGTGACATCAGCCATGCCGCAACCCTGGCATCCACCGCCAAAGGAAATCACTGCCTGGCCATCATCCACACCGACCAAACTCACCGTACCACCGTGTGAAGCGACAGCCGGGTTGACCTTGCTCTCGATGACCTCAGCCACAGCCTGTTCCGTGGGGTCGGCCCACAGTGGGTTGGGGTTGTCAAAGTGGAATCCTCCACCCATCAAACTCTCCTTGAAGTCCAAGGTTGCGCCATCCATGTGCACAGCGCTCTTGGCTGCAATCGAGACAACCACACCATCCACCTCACAGACGACATCGTCCTCGGGTGCATCCTTCTGTGAAATGAGTTGGAGATCATACTGGAATCCGTTGGCTCCACGACCGGTAATGGCCACGCGGAGAACCAGCGTATCAGACTCCTCAGCCTGCGATGCGAAGCCTGCAAGCTTCTCCTTTGCGAGGTCGGTAATGGTCAGCATGGGCTCCCCTTCCATTCTACGCGTGCCAGCCCGGTTCTTTGAATCTGCGTATCAAAAGATTCTGAAACAAAAAAAAGCCCCCCGAGGGCGCCGAAGCGCCCTCGAGGGACATGTGTGTCATTCTAGGGGTTTACAATCCAATCCGTTTGGCTCAGAGGCCACCGGTGATGCGGCGTCGTAGGAAGCCCGCACCGAGCAGTGCAATGGTGCCGAGTGTGGATCCAGCAGCCGCGTCACCCACATTGATGACCATGCCACCTTCTTCATCCTCGACAAGCGGCTTGTCCATGAGGTCGCCCATCTTGTCCATCAGAGGCTTTGCCTCTGGACTCTTGTCCAATTGGCGCACGTCGTCCACTCTCTCAGCATCCACGCGTAGTGGGCTGTGTCGTGGTTCGGTGTCGACAACCGGAGGTAGCGTGTCTCGCACATCCACTTCGAGGTCAGCACGGCAATCCGCTTCCTTCCACTTGCCGTGGAAGACACCAGTATCACCATCTTCGTTGACTTCGTAGTGACCCTTTAGCATCCCGTGTGCGCTGTCGTTCTCATCGATCATCTTCCACAGACCAGAGAAGCGACCATCTTCGTAGACAGCCTTCCACTTCGCATCTGTGACATTGTCAGCTCCACCGAAGCCATGGGCGAATCCATCGACGTCGAATGATCCCCACATGTTGCCGATGACGTTGCCATCCTCGTCCATGATCAGGCCACGCATTGTGCCATTGCCATCATCGTTGATGGTGAAGGTGCCTCGTAGTAGACCGCGTGCACAGCGCTCGCGTAGCACATCTGGGCCTTCGTCCTCATCGTCCACTGGATCAACCGGTGGGGCAGGAACCCAATTCCAAATCACAACTCCATCGAAGTCGGCAATGCGGTCTCGAACTTCCTCAAGTAGCATGGTGTAGACGTTCATCTCGTAATCACCATCTTCGTAGATGACGATGATTGTGACTTCAGCAATTTCACCGTCGGTGTTGACGATGACAATGATTTGATCGATTTCACCATCGCGGGGTTCAATGAGGTCTTCCAACGAGCCACGGTCGCCACGATCGTCATCCTCTTCAGGTGCTTCGTGGACATCATCCTCGTCGCCCCAGTCTTCATCCTCGGATTCATTCCAATCCTCATCGGATTCGTCCTCTTCCCAATCGTGCATCATCTCATCATAGATTGCATAGAATTCCTCAGCAGGGTCTTCAGCATCCATGACGCGATCATAATCATCCTGGCTTCCGCGCAACTGGTAGGCTTCGTCAGCCCAGTGA
The DNA here is from genome assembly GCA_937901365.1 of uncultured euryarchaeote. Lineage (GTDB taxonomy): Archaea > Thermoplasmatota > Poseidoniia > Poseidoniales > Thalassarchaeaceae > MGIIb-P. The sequence goes on from CALCEF010000361.1 coordinate 1,862, forward strand.
ATGCGGGAACCGTAGTAGTCCTCGTAGTCTTCTTCAACCTCGGGTGTAAAATCATCCAATCCCAAGTCGTCGCCGAATCCAAGCTCTACAAGCAAGTGGTGCATGTCTTCATCCTGTAGGATTTCAAGAAGTTCCTCACTCAATCGTAGGGTTACAGTGACCTCATCACTCTGCTCTTCACCGACTCCGAGATCGAAATCGCTGAGTAGAAGATTTCTATTTTCATCCAAACTGACTGTTACGTCTATGGATTCAATGGTTAGAAGCGCCTCTTCATCCGAATTCATGAATGAAAGAAACGCATCTTGAGTGATGACTGCTTCAACCACCCCATGATCATCCATACTGATTTCGAGGACACCAAGTTCCTCCAGGTCAGCCATCTGGTCGTTACAGTCTTCTGCTGAGACACCTGCGCCCAAGGAGGCGAAAGCGAGCAGCATTGTTCCCAATATACAGTATGCGCGTTTTCCGAACATCCTTCTGTAGTTGTTTCTGATGGTATATCAAAGAAGTCTTGGGGGTTCCGGGGCCCCCAACCAATTTGGAAGTGTCAAAGCCACTGAGAAAGTGTTAGGTTACTTGCTTGCAAGGACTGTGCATGGTCGAGTTGAGGGACAGCAGAGGACGTCCCTTGCGGGACTTGCGAATTTCGGTCACGGACCGTTGCAACATGCGCTGTCGATATTGCATGCCTCGCGAAGTCTTCGGCAGTGATTTTGCATTTCTGAGCAAAATCGACATCCTGACCTACGAAGAAATCGACCGACTCGCGGGCTTGTTCATTTCATTGGGTGTTGAAAAAATCCGCCTCTCAGGAGGAGAACCTCTCCTGCGCAAGGATTTGCCTGAACTCATTTCGATGCTCGCACTCCGGGAAGTCGAACTTGCGATGACCACCAATGGCGTGCTGTTACCCAGATACGCACCAGCTCTGTCTGCAGCGGGCCTTGATCGCGTCACAGTGAGCCTCGATGCGTTGGATGAAGCCACGTTTGCTGCGATTACGGATTCGGGGCACACGGTCGCCGCAGTCTTGGCGGGAATTGAGGCTGCAGAGTCGGTGGGATTGGGTCCAATCAAAATCAACACAGTCGTCAAGAAAGGTGTCAATGAAGATGAATTGCTTGACCTTGTCGAGCGATTTTCATCGCGAGAAATTGCCGTTCGGTTCATCGAATTCATGGATGTAGGCACAACCAATGGGTGGGATTTGCAAGACGTGGTCACCGCCGATGAAATTCGAGACATCATCTCCGAATTGGAGCCCCTTGAATCACAATATCCTGGAGAGGTCGCCAAGCGATACCGCTTGCCTCAGGGCGGTGAAGTCGGTCTGATTACCAGTGTCACCGAACCCTTCTGTGGAGACTGCACCCGGGCCCGTTTATCTGCAGATGGCCACCTCTACACCTGCCTGTTTGCCAGCAAAGGCCTGGACCTATTGACACCGATGAGGGAAGGTGCATCCGATGCCGACTTACTGACCCTCATCGAATCCTGTTGGATGGCTAGAGATGATCGATATTCTGAGATTCGAACAGAATCATCGCCTGCGCACACGCGCGTAGAGATGTCCTATATCGGCGGCTAATCAAAGCAATTCTCAGTGACTTCAAGCACTGTAGTCCAAGGCGCATCCGTGCGGATTGCAGGAGCGCCCCATCGGGCAACTGCGGCTTGAAAACCCGCATCTTTCAGACCGGTGATTAAGTCGATAATCTTGGGTGGCCCCCCAACATCGCAGAATTTTGGCAACATGTCTGTAATGATGAGTGAATTCGTCATTGCAAGTTTGGATTCTCCGGCCAAATGTCTCACAGCCGTCTCTGCATCCTCTCCACAGAGTTCCATCGCCCGCTCAACGGTCATTGCAGCCAACACATCTTGATCAAACAGAGGCCCCGTCCAAAGCGGTCCCGAAATCCGTTTGTCATCTCGGCGAACAGGGTGTGCGAATGGCAATAGGCAGAACGGCTGCTCACCTTCGCTGCCCTGTGGGTGTAGTCCGGCTTCGGTTGCGGCAACCAATTCTTCAGCCGTTGGTGAAGCAACCCGCCACCCCAATTGTTCCTCGAGCACATTGGCCGCTTGGATTGAGCGATGAACCTTGACAGATACTCGGATGTGGTGTGAGTCCCACGATGACAACAGCGGCATGATGCAGCGATCATGTGTCGCTGCAGTTCGTGCAACGGTCGCCATGAGCAATCGAAGGGCGGAATCATGCGCCATCTCATCGGTTCGAATTTTGGCACCATAGCGCCGCAGGCATGCACTTGCGGATGAACCGGTCAAAGCAGCAGTATCGGTTGCAGTAATTTCCATCACCGCTCTCCTCGCACTCGATTGCATGGCCGAATCGAGGAATGGTACAGGTGAGCCGAAAGGATCGATATCGATCCATTGCCATCCGGAGGAGAGCAATACCTGCCGAGAATCTTCGTTGCGGAATTCGACGGTTGGACAGTTTTGGCGTGCATATTCCAGTGCCTCTTCGTCGAGGTCTGCACCGACCAACAACAACCGCTCAGCCTTTTCTGGCGGTAGTTCAGTCAGC
>CALCEF010000362.1 GCA_937901365.1 uncultured euryarchaeote
TGTACCTTGCCAGTCCTCTGACGGTAATGGCCTCAGCATTCACAGGTAAGATTACGGCGTGGAGGCCTAATCTCTTCAACGGGGTGTAAGCAGTGGATATTGTTCTCATTCTCTCTTTCCTGTTCTTCATGTCGGTTTTTGCCGGCGTGGGCATGGCGTCAATCTACGTCAAGCAAGATACCACTGATGATTATCTCGTAGCGGGGCGAGGGATGCACCCTGCTCTCGCAGCTCTTTCGGCAGTCAGTACATGGAACTCCGGTTACATGTTCATTGGATTTATTGGATTCATTTACTTGATGGGTTATTCTGTAATTTGGTTGGCGTTGGTTTCGACAGCAGGACAGGTCCTAGCTTGGATTTGGCTATACAAATTCATTCAAGAAGAAGGGCAAGAGAGGGGGCTCAGGTCTCTGTCTTCATTGGTTGCTGAGAAAGCAGGGGCTCCTGAAGCAAAATTGGCGGCTGTACTCTCTGTTCTATTCCTCAGCGTCTATGCGGCCGCCCAACTCACCTCTGGAGGGAAGGCGCTCTACGTCATGATGGGGTGGTCTGAGATGGTTGGAATCCTGATTGGATTTGTACTCGTGGTAGCCTACTGTTACGCGGGTGGAATTCGCGCATCGATTTGGACCGATGCTGCACAATCATGCGTGATGGTAGTTGGATCCACGATTCTCTGTTGGATTGCGGTTGACACAGTAGGAGGGTTTGGTGGGTTACATGCAGGACTTGAAGCACAAAATCCGATGTTGACAAATTTCTACCCCCCCGATTTGAAATTTGGAATTTCAATGTGGGCTTTTGCATTCTTCTTGGGAGGATTGGGTGTTGCGGGCCAGCCGCAAGTGGTGTCAAGAGTGATGACGCTGGGTACAGATAGTGACCGTAAGCAAGCGATGATCTGGTTCTTTGTTTGGCAAACACCTTTCATCGTCCTTATGTTCATCATCGGCCTTGCGAGTCGTGTATTGTTTGGCTCGTTCGGTGGATTTGATGCTGAACTTGGATTGCCAACGATAGCGATGGCAACCATGCCCGCCATTGGAGTGGGTATGGTTCTCGCATCCATTTTTGCCGCAACGATGTCAACGGCTGACAGTCAGGTCCTCGCGTGTACGGCTGCGATTACCGATGATATCAAACCGGAATGGAGAGAAGATCACAAGACGACGAAAAAAGTCACACTTGTCGTAGCTGCTTTCGCCACACTGATTTCAATCGGAGGGCTCTACATCCCTGGTGGTGATTCCGTCTTCGCACTGGTGGTTCTAGCCGTTTACGGGCTTGGTGGTATCTTCATCCCACTGTTGACGATTCGTTGGATGGGGTACAAGCCTGATTCTACACATTCGATTGCCATGATGGTTGCAGCATTCACTGGTGTAATCGGTTGGATATTGCTTGGATTCGGTGGTGCCGATGGAATCTTCCCTTCCGTACCCGGCATGGGTGCAGCATTCGCCACTCACTTCATCATGAATGCAATTCGAACACCAGACGTGTCTTCGCTTGGAAGATTCGAGTTGCCGGATCAGAAAAAAATGGGTGCAATTGCTGCGGCCATCCTCATTCCATTTTGTGCGTTTGAAGTCTCATATCTCGTTGCGGGGCCAAGTAATTCATCCGGAGGTGTTGGTTCTTATGTTGTGGATATATCAAAGCAGTACCAGACATTGGCTCAAGGTACGGAGTACGTTGCCGATGGAGAAACATTGACACTTGAATTCAATACTGATTCAATCGAATCATGGGAAAATGGTGACAATGTGGTGGGTGTCTGGGTTACTCTCCTGTATTCTGAGGATGAAACCAGCAGCGGAATCGGTTGTCTTGTTTCGGGTGGGGATCCTGAGCCAGATACGATTACTGGGGCAGTTGCGCGTGGTGAATTCAATGGATCCGACTCACGAACAAATGAGGAATCTTATGGGTTAGATGTTATCGTCGGATGGGATGGTGAAATAGAATTGTGGATTGATAATATGAATGAAATCTGGCTTGAAGATGAAGATGAATGGATTAATTTTGTTTCAGGATATAGCGAATCAGAAATAGAAGACAAACTGGATGTTGGTGGAG
>CALCEF010000363.1 GCA_937901365.1 uncultured euryarchaeote
TGTGGTTAGTGGCCCCTTGATGGAGACTAAGCCGCTGCGCATGGCATCGAGAGTGGCCTCAGGTAGCCATTCTCCTGTGGCGTTGAATGCCTTCTCTCCAGCCAAGACTTCGCTCCAATGAATCTGCTTTGAGCCACCGTAGGCTTTGGCCACGCTGGCGTTGACGACATCGATCATGACAGGGGTGATGTCAATGCCGATTCCATCGCCCTCAATATAGTGTACAACAGGTTCATCGGGGACGTTCAGTGCCCCATCTTGCATGGAAATCGGGTGGCCAGACATGTCTCTCATTCAGCGCGACACGGCTACCATTGATGATGCTAACCCTCATCCACTCCTTACGCGTGCGCGCGAACATGCAAGGAACCGTTCGTTGGAAAGGTGGCGAAGATTTAGAGGCTGAAAATCAGCATGGAATCAAATTTCCAATGCATACTGCTGATTCTGCAAACCCCGTCCAAATGGTCTTGCTTTCACATGGTGGTTGTACACTCATCGACGTGATTACAGGTCTCAAACACCGCATGGAAAACGTTCGTGATATGTGGATCGAATTGGATGCAGATCGCCGCGAAGACCCGCCGAGGATTTTCACTGCTGTTCGAATGAAGTATGTCATCGAAGGAGATGTTCCTCGAAAATTGGTCGAACGGATTATCGAGAAGAGTCACGAGAAAAATTGCTCTGTGGGTGGCATGGTCACAGGTGCAGGCGCGACTCTTGATTGGGAACTTGAAATTCATCCTTAGTCGAGTAGGTTGAGTGTGTGGGCAACCGGTGCTAAGGCCAGAGGGACTGCAGTGAGTGCAGGAGCAACTCCGCCCACCATCCATGCACCTTCTGCGAAGGGCCGATCCAAACCGAGATGAGTCATCCAATCGTAAGCCACAATGTACCCACAAGGGTGTATGCCCGCTCGGAGCGCGGTAGCGCCCAAACGCCGAGCGAGGCCGCTTGAGATGTCTGGGTGAACGGACTTCAGTGCACGAACTGCATCAATCCATTCGACCAGGGACTCAGCACTCTCACCTTTGGGTGCGGTATTGGCAACCAAGGCCTCTTCGTATTTCGATTCGATTTCTGCACGTGCTGAATCGGAGAGACCTAGGGCCGTTTGCAAAGCGTCGAGCTGGGCAAACTCGGTGGCGGTCATAATCCCGTCCGACCAAGCAAGGGCGAGGGCGTGATAGAACGGGTTGGGGCCGAGTGCCTTCATTGAATCACCCAAGCATGTCGCGAACGATGGCCAAATGTTCCTCAAACGAAATGCCCAAATCTTCTCGTTTTCGAGCCAGCAGATTGACTTCGCCGGCGTCAAGGATTCCATCGACCCATACTGTAT
>CALCEF010000364.1 GCA_937901365.1 uncultured euryarchaeote
AAAGAGAATACTGAAGAATTGGCACAGACCATTACCGCAGAGGTCGGAACACCGATTGGATACAGCCGTATGGCCATGGTTGGAACTCCACGAGTGGTCGCACGTTCTTATGCAAAAATTCTAGAGACATTTGAGTGGGAAGAAGAAGTTCGTAATTCTCTAATCGTCAAAGAACCGATTGGCGTTTGTGCGTTCATTACCCCATGGAATTTCCCGCTTCACCAAATCATCGGCAAAGTCGCTCCTGCGCTTGCAGCGGGTTGTACAATGGTATTGAAGCCGAGTAAAGAAGCACCATTGAACGCGTTCTTGCTGGCTGATCTCATCGATGAATTGGATTTGCCAGATGGCGTATTCAACCTCATCAGTGGCCATGGCTCAGAGGTTGGCGAATACATGTCTGGCCACCCTGACGTCGACATGGTGTCTTTCACGGGATCAACCGGTGCAGGTGTACGTGTTAGTCAGGCTGCGGCCCCTACGGTGAAGCGCGTCACACTTGAGTTGGGTGGAAAAAGTGCCAATGTTGCACTGGATGATGCAGATCCACAACTGATTGGCAAGGTAGCCATCGGTGCTTGTTACCAAAATTCAGGTCAAACATGCTCTGCATTGACTCGCCTGATTATCCCAGAATCAATGAACGATGAAGTCTGTGAAGTCATTGCAAGCAGAATCGCTCGCTATACTGCAGGAGATCCATTGGATGAAAATACCAGATGTGGGCCCATGGTTAGTGCGCGACAACAGGCCAGTGTGTCTGGATTCATTCAGGCTGGAATCGACGAAGGTGCCAAACTGATTTCTGGCGGCATGGGGATGCCCGATGGATTGGAATCTGGCTTCTTCGTGAAACCCACGGTTTTCGCTGGTGTGACTCCAGACATGACCATTTGGCAAGAGGAAATTTTCGGACCAGTTCTTGTGATTGCAACCTACGAATCTGAAGAAGAAGCCCTCGCTTTGGCCAATGATTCAATCTACGGCCTTTCAGGCGGTGTGTGGTCAGCAGATCAAGATCGAGCCATGGCCTTCGCAAGAGGCATGCAAACAGGTCAAGTCTCAATCAATGGAGGGCCGTTCAACATCAGCGCACCGTTTGGTGGTTACAAGATGTCAGGTAATGGGCGAGAGTTGGGTGTACATGGGCTTGAGGAATTCCTAGAAACCAAATCCATTCAACGCCCAGTGGAATAATCTGGCGCCACCGTGAAGAACCCCCTCTAAGGATGAGTGAATATGGCCGAGGGTGACAGCAGACCCCGACTGGTACTAATCTCGGGTGCGACTGGGGCGGGAAAGACCACTTTGGCCAAGGCTGTTGCTCACGAAATGGGCATGGCGAGAATCGCTTCATCGGATACCATTCGAGAGGTCATGCGAGCAACCTCTGATTCTCCTGACCCCGCCTTGAATCGTTCATCATACGGGCGCGGAGAGGTAGGAGATCCTGCAACCGATTGGGAAGACGCAGCGAAAGCGGTCCAACCGGGAATTGAGGCCGTTGTTGAACGCGCCCGTCGCCAAGGTGTGGATTTGGTGGTTGAAGGCGTACATATCATTCCTTCTCGAAAATTAGTGGGCGCCTGGGAGGCAGCCGGTGGGGCAGCGGTTGGAGTCGTCGTCAAAATCGAAGATGAGGACACTCATCGTAACAGAATCGAAAAGCGAGAAGCCAACACTTGGCGAGGAGCTGAGCGATATCGAATCGGATTCGATCGTATTCGCTCGATTCAGCGGGCCATCGAAGAGCGAGGTGCGGGTGCTGAGTGGAAAGTCATTGACACACGATTGCACGAGGATGGATTGGGCATGGTCCGACAATGGTTGAACGAAGCTTGGTATGCAGCAGATCGTCGTTGAATGGGTAGCGAGGCGGGAAGCCCACTGCGAGCCCATGCACTCAAAGAATCTGAACGTGAGGGTGTTATGGGCACCCCCATTGGTCGATTACCATGACTGCTTAACGTCACGAGCCAAGTC
>CALCEF010000365.1 GCA_937901365.1 uncultured euryarchaeote
GATTTGGTTGAAAGTTTGGAGCAATTAGTGAAAATCGCTAATACGAATTAGATATTGAAACCGTCTGAGCGACATGCTACCAGTGGACGTTTTGGCAAAACTCGACGCCATGGATGAATACGATCGTATGCTCGCATACGACAGGATTGGAAGAGATCACAGAATGAGTGCGGCAGAAGTCGAGGCACAATTCAACGCTTGGAAGAGTGGAGGTGTAGTCCCATCAGCAAGCCCAACACCTCAACAGGCTCCCAGTGCACCATCTGGCCAGTCTGCAAATTATATTCAAGACGCCTCTCGATATCGACCAACATATGACCCGAGCAGAGAAGGAAGAGCCAGACAATCGCAAATCGAACAGGCGGTCATGTGTCCGTTGTGCAACTCTGCTCTTGGGATTCCAGCAACCCGTCCAATCAAGGTCACATGCCCGAGTTGTTTGGCCGAATCGACATTTACAGCGTAATTGCGGTATTTTATACAACAATTGAAAACACACTCGCACCCCCCTTAGGGGTGCGGGAGGCACTCAAGATGGTCCGAACCTTGGTCATCACAGTAGATCGTGACAACGATTTGGGAGTAAAAGCGGGCATTCGCGGAAGCGTGGTTGGCCGTCGTCAAGTTTTGACCGCAGCACTCCGATTGGGTATCGCAGACCCAGAAGAAAGTGACACCAATGCAATTCTGGGTGCACTACACCAACACGATCTCTTGGCTGACGGGGCAGAACCCAACGATGAGGTGGAAATTGCAATTCTCACAGGCGATGAGCGAGTCGGCATCAAATCTGACCGAAACATCGCGCAACAACTTGAGGATGTCATCTCTGAATTCCAACCCGATCGCGGAATTCTCGTGACAGATGGAATGGAAGACGAATCGGTTCTACCTATTCTTTCCAGCCGGCTTTCCATCGATCATGTAGAGAAGATTATCGTTAGACAATCCAAAGGTATCGAAGGGACATATTACTACATCGCTAAGGCGATTGAAGACCCACGTTGGAGAGCGAGACTTCTGGTTCCTATCGCCGTTTTCATGATGATTTTGGGTCTCGGAATGATTCTTCCAAACGGTGCAGTACTGATTGGTTCCATGCCATTGTTGGCAGGTGTCTATCTTCTGTTCAAGGGACTGGGTGCTGAAGACCGACTTGAGCGTTTGATGCGAGATATGCGTGAATCAGCCGATGCAGCAATCCTTTCCTCGCTCTTATGGGCGGTAACTGGTGTGGCGATATTGTTAGCTGTCGTTGAAGGATATGATACGTATGCCGAATTCCGAGTAGACGGTGGAGGTAGCAACATTTTGATGGGCTTAACAGTGCTACAGAAATCCTTGACTTGGATTGTCCTAGGTGCACTTGCCTTTGCCTTATCGCTGATGGTCTTGCGATGGAAGAAAGGCAACTTCAGTGGCCGTTCGGTACTCATTATTGCATTCGGTGCCGTGCTTTGGACAATGGCAACAGCTGCTCTAGAGGTCGCAATTCGAATTACAGATGGAGGTGGATACGAATATGACGTTACCACCATCATGAATGATTGGGGTCAAACCCTCCTTGCGTTGTTTATCTTCTGGGCTCTTCGAACAGGTGTCCGATCTTGGGAATCCAAGCAAGATACTGGTCGTTATTGGGGCGTCTGAACTATTGTTCAGACACTGGTGGGGTATTCGCCTGCTCTTCTCGATGCTTGGCGCGCTGACGTGCTCGAAGATATTTCAGAGGATGATCCATCCATTCTCTGTTGCATAAATCTGATTTTACATCTCCACGAGAAACAGGACAGCAGGCGTTAATCTGTAACTTCGGGCATCCAGCAGGAGTGTATTCATGCTCATAGACGTGATTCAATTGATAGCGAGTCGTATCGGCGGAATAATCAGGGGCATTGACGAAAAACGCTTGCGCTTCATCGACGGTGAGGCCAATCACTCGCGACATGCTCGCAAGGAAAACACGACCGACGTGATTGATGTTGACCGATTGAGCAAGTTGTGTCGTAATCTCTTGCATACAGGGCGGCCAGTCTCCTTCTTCCGCAGAAGTAAACGAAACCTCAGTACTCGCTTGATGCTGTAACAAACCTACAATTCGGCCAACTTCTTCTGCCATACGTCCGGTAAATGCGTCATCCATTTTTTCCATTCTAACTCTACATTCCTCAATGAGTTGCGTACGAATCCTTTCTTTCAGCAACCGAGAAAGTTGTTTCTGACTACTTCCCTTGGCCCCAGGCGATAGAGTCACCCATCCATTTCGTGCAGGTCGATTTGGTAAACGCCAGTAAGAACCACTAATTTTTGGACAAATTTCTATGAAATCAATCATGGAGACTTCCCAGTTACCATCTTCACCTATGCGAACGCCACTTAGGTAGGTCTCGGCCAGTTGTTGAAATGAATCTGGGGTTTCGATGTTGCCCCATAAGTGATCCGCACGACTCGCTTCACCTTCTGCCCATCGACCCAATAATCGTTCATCAAAAGAAGCGCACACCGTTACCATTGCGTATAGGAATGACAGACATTCAACCATTTGGCCATACGGCGTGTGAATATCGATGGTTGTAGTCGCATCGATGTCTTTGCTCACTACCG
>CALCEF010000366.1 GCA_937901365.1 uncultured euryarchaeote
TTCCAGTTGAAATCGGCGAACCGGAAATCTTGCGCACCCATGTAGTTTGCAGGAAATTATTCGACGAGGGTTGTGTACGCCAAGCGATTGAATCTGGGGCTACACTATGGCTTGATTCTACACCAATTGATGCTGTGGTGGAAGAAGATGGTGTCACGATTACTGTAAATCGCGAAGGTCAAACCAGAACAATACGGAGTAAATTGCTCTGCGGCGCTGACGGTGTACATTCGTGGACAAGGCGCCATTTCCGTTTTGGCCGACCCAAGGAATTCATGATTGGGTTCCAAGCGGAAGTTTCTGGATACGAAGGTCTTCCAGGGCGCCTTGAAATGTTCTCAGGGGAGGATATTGCACCCGGACTTTTTGCTTGGGCTATTCCAAACGGGGAAACTCACAGAATCGGAGTATGGGCTCATCCAGATCGACTCAATGGCCGGTCCTGTGAGATGCTGTATGATTCTCTGCTGTCTCACCCACTATGGAAAGAGAAGTTCTCCAATATCCACGAAACTGCTCGGTTTTGTGGCCCCTTGGCCAGTGGCATGCTTAAGCGGATTTACAAAGAGAGGGTTCTCTTGTTCGGTGATGCAGCCGGTCTATGCAAACCAACCACAGGTGGAGGCATAGGGCCGGGTTTTGACCAAGTACACTTCCTGGCACCAGAACTTGTAAAGGCAGTATTTGCAAATCGACTGAGTGAATCCAATTTGAAGCGAATTTGCAAGCCCATGGAGAAGGTGAGGAAAGAGCACGAGCGCGCACGAATATTGCGGGATTTGTTTGTATCTTCTTGCAATGACGAAGAACTTGAAGCCACCTTTGAGATATTTGCAAGAGAGGACGTGGTATCACTCATCAATGAAGTAGGGGATATCGAAAAGCCAGTGCCATTGGGAATCCGTTTACTCAAAGACATTCCAGAATTCAGACGCATGGCAGTACGAGCAACATGGGCCTTGCTAACGGGTTAGGTGCGACCATGGAGGGTGCAAATTCGGGTCATGCAGTTGAGATTAAATTGCGTTTCCCACCATTCGACCCCGACACTGTACTCGCCTCTGAGTTACCAATAGCGCACGAGTATTTCCGCATAGCTGAAGAATCAGAACCACCATGCGAAGTACAAATTGGTGATGAAAATGGGTTCCATATTCATCGCAAAATCATCCGATTATCATCTGTACATTCTGATTGTCGCGACTGGAGGACACTCTCTGAAAGAATCCCGAGGCGGGTTGAACGTGAGCGCAAAGGCTGGTTCCTAATGCCGAGCACGATGCACAGAAAATCGCGCAAATTGATTCCCTTCGCAGTTATCGGCATCATCGCATCACTGGTGATTCATGCGTTTGAGCCTGCATTGGTAAATTGGGGCATCGTTAACGGTTCGTTTGCAGGAAGTGTGCGCCTAGGCCTCCTCGATTATCCCATACTATTGCTCATTTTCTTGCCAATTTTCTTCATCCCTCTGATGATGCGTTTGCTAGCCAGTGTGTGGGATTTTAGGAGAACGAGAAAGTTCCGGACTGATTTGCCCGAAAACCCGACGATTAGTGTGGGAGATGATGATTGCACATCTGAAGAAATCATGGTTAAGTTTGATTTTTCTGAAGTGTGCGATGACTGGGTTTCGGCAAAAGCACGAGTTTCTGTCGGTATGTTGAATCCAAGGAGGCCCATGCTTCTCCATGCTCTAGGGCGTAAGGAAGGTCAGCAAAATCCACCTGGCATTTCAACACCCCTTTCCATTCGCCAATACGCAATCTCTGAATTGGGCACGGGTTTTGGCGAGTCTACACCAATGGAAGGCCCCGATACCAAGCGCCTGTTCCTCTCCCCTTTACCTGTCCAGTGCAGTGGTAAGTCCTCACCGATTTCTCTTGAGGGTGAAACTGTATCGCTCTTGCTACCTGAAGGAGATTGGCCGGGTACCGAGTACCATCCACTTATTGCAATCCACTGGGAATTGATTATACGAATCGAGCGCAAGCAAAATGGTCCCTTGTTATTCGTCCACCCTCTCATCATGAAACATGATGGTCGAGCGTGCAATATTGATCAAATGCCCACTCAATCAGGGCGTAGCGAGATGGCGGACAGTTGATGTTGTGTATCATCCTCGCCAAACCATGAGGCGGGCTTGGCAGGCACTGATGCTCACGATTCTGATGCTTTCCTCGGGCTGCCTAGGAATGCTGGGTGGGGACGAAGATTCTGATTCTGATGAAGTGGAATTAGGGCCACCACCCACTCTATCGATACCCGAAAATGAGCCCTTTATTCACAATCAAAATGTTGTCATTCAAGGAGATCTAGTGGGTGATTCAATTGGTACTGTTGAGATTAAGGGGACGATGGCCAACGGGGCCATTTCCCGACAAGCAGTTGTTGAATCCGGTTCTTTTGTGCTAGACTTCGGAATTTTACCGTCTGGTACACACAGTGTTACAATTACAGCCACCGATGAAAATAGCCGTGCTACAAAATATGTGATTTCGATTACCGTCAACGAGCCGCCAGAGCAGCCTGTTACAATCTCCGCATTTCCACCAGTGGTTTATGTCGAGGAAGGAGAATCAGTAATCGCGAGGGCGAAAATTGTGCATTCGGCACTGAATACATGTTCAGGTGTTTGGACCGATGAGCTAGAGCGCATTCAAACCGTATCAATTTCGGGAGAATATGCATCCGTCCCATTAGGTTTTGTCGAATCCTCATTCAATGGTACATTCAGAATCTCGTGTGGGAGTACAGAAATCACAACCGACAATGCCTCTGTTTACGTCTTCGTCTTGGTTGAAGAAAATCCAGATCTGGATGGGGATGGTGTCCCTGATGAATTGGACCAATGTGTCGAAAGCGCTGTGGCATTTGTATCCAGCCCGAGCAATGACATCGATGGCGATGGTTGCCACGATATTTCAGAAGATACCGATGACGATGAAGATGGGCGGCCTGACACGTCTGATCGATGTTCAAGGGGACTAATTGGTTGGGATTCAACAGACATCGAATTGGACCATGACTCGGATGGTTGTCAAGACGCTTCAGAAGACGATGACGATGATGATGATACAATCCAGGATTCATTCGACAACTGTCCTCTAGGCACACCGGGTTGGCAATCAACGGGTGCCTCTGATTACGATCGCGACGGTTGCCGAGATTCTGATGATGATTTGGACGACGATAATGATGGAACTCCTGACACATTGGACTCCTGTCCCAATGGTGTCATCGGGTGGGTTCAAACCAATGAGACCGACTACGACTCGGATGGGTGCCGGGATGTTGATGAAGACGGTGACGACGATTCAGACGGAGTCATCGACTTTGATGACCAATGCCCCCGTACCCAGTTGGGCGCGACAGTCAATATCCACGGCTGTGCTCCATACGAGTGGGATGATGACGGAGATGGTGTCATGGATGACACGGATCAATGCGCTGGAACACCTCAAGGTCTTGACGTCAATGAGGTCGGTTGTGCAGATCTAGATGGAGATGGTATTTTCGCCAACGTCGACCAATGTCCAGATTCAGAACCTCGCTGGACCTCTAATGTAGATGGCTGCACACTACTGCAAGTACCAGTAGCATGGAACACAGGGCCATATTCCACCGAACGCTTCGGAACGGTTGGCGATTTCACTATACAAACAAAATCGGGCAATTGGGTAATGTCTAGAGATTGGGATGGTGAGAGTACTTACTTGTTCATCTTCAATCAGGATTCCAGCTCTTACATGTCGAGTATTTGGAATCAAAATGTAGGGCGACTATTGGATACCATGCCCGAAAATTCTCATGTTTTCTTCGGCTCCTTTG
>CALCEF010000367.1 GCA_937901365.1 uncultured euryarchaeote
TCAGTAGAGAGAATGCGAAGTCTTGAGAACTACCGGTTATTGCACAGTTGTATGTATCGCACAAGCAACCCAGCATTGAACGACTCGGTTTTCAGCATCCAAGACCTGCTACAGGACAAGATGACCATCGAAGGTGTGGCCGAGAAAGGCCTGCTCACTTTCTTCGTAGTGATGATTAGTGGAATGTCTGTCTTTGGATTGTTCATCACAGGCAATACCGAGTTGGCATTCATGCTCAGCATTGTCGGATGGGTAGCAGGATTCATCTTCTTCTTCGTGATGCTATTCACAGGTTTAGCTGAGAATCCGATTGCTGTACTCACTTACGCAGCCTTACAGGGTCTGTTTCTGGGCGGAATTACCACGTTGTTTGAAGCGGCCTACCCCGGCATTGCAATTCAAGCATTCATGTTGACTGGGGCTGTATTCGGTGGAATGCTGGTCATCTATCGAATGGGAATCATCAACGTGAATGATAACTTTCGTATTGCGGTTTACAGCGCCATGTCGGCAGTCTTCCTCGTCTACATGATTACACTCATTCTTGCATTGTTCGGTGGACCTCAAATCCCCTATATCCATGGTAGTGGTCCGATTGGGATTGGATTCTCTTTGCTGGTCATCGGCCTTGGAGCACTCTGCTTAGCGGCCGACTTTGACTTCATCGAGCGAGGCGTCGAAAATGGAGCACCGAAGAGTCTCGAATGGAGAGCAGTCTTCGGACTTCTCGTCACTTTGGTTTGGATTTACCTTGAAATATTGAGATTGTTGGCGAAAATCCAGAGCCGACGGTGATTACGGTGGAGCCGCGTCTAGGTGGCCCGGTTAGCGGTGATGCAATCCCACCAGTGGATTACCTCTCATGGTATGTGCCGCGTTTGCAAGAAAACCGACCTCACGATCTTTCACAATCTGGATTTGCCCACCAATGGGATGTCGATTTAGACACCCAAGAGATGCTCGGATTCTGGAATAGTGGTGAAGACCCAGCGAAATGGGTTGCTGAACGACATGGGGTGGATTTGAATCAGGTATGCATTGCACATGGAACCTGTCAAGCACTTTCTTTGGCCATTCTGGCGGCGTTACCAGAGGATGGGCCGCGCGTTGTAGGGGTGGAAATGCCTTCATTTGCCGTCGTATCACAATGTGCGCGGTTGCTCGGTTGTGAAGTCATTCCATTCCATCGTGGACCCAATTCAGGTCCATGGACATTGAATCGGGAAGAGGTCATGGAGATTCTCCCAAAAGTTGGCGCCATCGCATTCACACCGGTCATGAACCCCACCGGCGAGATGATTTCAGAAGAGGATCAGGATTGGTTGATCAAAGTCACAACAGAAGCGGGAGTCAATATCGTATCTGATGAAGTATATCTCGATGCTGCAAAGGGTACAGAATTCTATAGACCGATGTATTTGCGTTCCAATAATGCAATCTCAATCAACTCTTTGACCAAGACATACGGATTGGGACCACTCCGCTTCGGGTGGATGATTGGGGATCCAAAATTCATCCAATATGCAAGAAATGCTTTCCAAAATATGCAGGGGATGACCAGCGCACCTTCTGTTTCCATCGCGGGAGCGGTTTTCCCTCGCTTGGATGAGGCACTCGATGCCATTTGGGAAGCGCGAGAGAACAATTTACCGAAATTGATGCAGGTTTTGGATACACACGGAATCGAATGGACTCCCCCTCCTTTCGGGATATTTGGGGCGTTTTCGATCGGTACGGATGCTGTTCAGGCAATGGCAGAATATGGCAAACCGTTGGGTCTTCTCGCTACACCAGGCGGCATGTTTCATGCTGATCTCGGAGATTACCTTCGCATCGGATGGGGTGGAGATGCGGAATCATTCGAGGCTGCAATGCCCGTCCTGTCACAGTTCCTGACAAGCATTCATGAAGGAAATGCCTGACGCGGGAATGATGCCAGAGGCAGTTGTGGCAATTACCGGCGCTTCTGGCGCACTCTATGCTGAACGCTTACTGCGCGCTTTGTCGGATGCTGAGTGGGAGGTTCTTCTCATCGTTACGCGCGAGGGAGGAATCAATTTGGATCTTGAATTGGGCCTATCGGCAGCTGATTTGGCCAACATTCCAGGGGTTTCTCTTGAGGATAATGACAACCTTGCGGCCCGATCTGCTTCCGGTTCAGCGAAAATTGACCACTATGTCGTCTGTCCAGCCAGTGGGACGACCATCAGCAAGATTGCTGCAGGCATCTCCGATAATTTGGTGACGCGCTCCGCTCTTGTCGCTCTGAAAGAGCGGCGACCCCTGATTGTCGTCCCCCGTGAATCTCCGTATGCAACGGTGCATCTTGAGAACATGACCAAACTCTCCAATTGGGGCGTGGTTGTCCTTCCTGCAAGCCCTGGATTCTATCACAGTCCACAGAACATCGATGACTTGGTTGACTTCGTAGTAGCCCGAATCCTAGACCAAATGGGGATTGAGCACAATCTAGGGAAGCGCTGGACTGGGGAAGAGGTACAATAGACCCGTGCCTTGAAGAATGACGAGGTTGCATGACGAACTGTAAGGGGTGGTTCTGTGAATTATGATGACCAGTCTCACAAAGAACTCGGCGAGATGCTGAAAGAACGGGGTTTGACCGTTCCAAGATCGAAAGATGAACGGATTGCAGCACTCATCTGGGATGACAAGACTGGGTCGACAACAACCATTGCTGATTCGACTATGGTCAGCGCTTTTCAGGAGAGGTTTCCTTGGGCGACATTGCCGGTCATCGCAGTCGCCGTGATGCTAATTGTTGGGGGTAGTGTTACCGCTATTTTGTTTGGAGATACAATCGTCGGTTGGTTTACCGATGAGGAATTCGATGGTGAACTGATTGATTTTGATCCTGCACAGACTCGTGCTTTTGCTGAAGGTTTGCTCGCCTTGGGTCATCCTGAATGGGAGGGAAGAATGAGTGGAACTGCTGAAGAACATGCGACCGCACAGTCTAACCTCGACAATTTTTCTGAATTCGGTTTAGCCATTGAACCGAATTCGTTTGCTGTTCCGATGTTCGAAATCCAAGAAGAACC
>CALCEF010000368.1 GCA_937901365.1 uncultured euryarchaeote
CGATCGTTGAGCCAGTGTGCACCGGGTGCCAGAAGGAAATAGATGAACACGGCGATGATAAACGGTTCAACAACTGGCCGAAGGTGAATCAATGCGAGAACCAGAATGGTCAGGAAAATTGCACCATGCGATAAGGTTCGAAGACGGTCGCCAAAATGAGCGGAAAACATTCCCATGGGGCGCGAAAATTCCTTCCGTCTTTCAATTCGCCCCCTGCATTCACAGTTTGCGAGCGGTTTTGATTACTGTTGGAAGCGTAGCCACTGCTTCTCGGTCGTATCCCACCAATCCACGCTTCCGTCGGGTTGTTGACGCCAATGTACGCCCGATTCGTCCACGAAAGTAGGCAACCCCTCGGGGTCGGGTGCTTGCTCAGGAGCATCCCAGAGATCCTCTTCCTTCTTGGCCTCGCCACTCAGCATATTGCCAGCAATCAAGCCGAGAATTAATGCTAATACAAAGCCGCCCGAACCCACCAAGGCGATGGTGGCTGAAAGGCTCATGACAATGGGTGTCGGCTCGTAATCTTCGCCCTGTGATACAGCGGGCCAACTCTCAGGATTGCCACTGGCGTTGAGCACATCGAGGCTGGCATCCGGCATCGGGGGCAAGCGCACGACATTGAGGCCGACGGTGGTTTCTCGACCCTGTGGGCTGGTCAGTGTTGCTCGAACCTTGTGGACGCCTGGACTCCACATTGTGCAATCGAGCACCTCTGTGTCATCGTAGGTATTGACATCCTGTGCAGGATTGGCCACATCCCATTCGATTGACATCTCTGCCAATTCGGTGTCTTCTGTTGGAATGATTTCCAAATCGCAGGGAGTCCCTGCTTCTGTAGCACGACCGGTTTGGTTGACCGTGAACGCGGGTGGTGGGTGTACGTGAATCTTGAAAGAAATCGACTTTGTTGCTGTCATACCCAAACCATTTCTGTAGTGTTCCGTGATTGTGTAATCGCCTGCCGGCCATCGACTGCAATCAAGCGGAGTCTCATATTCTCCAACCAACCAAGGAACACCTTGGATCGATACAGTTCCCATCACATCGTAATACTCACCGACCAAATCTGTTGAGACCCGATGAATCAAGCAGGTATCACCTGTGAAAATCCACTCTTCGGATTCCATGGTCATGTCTAGTTGAGGAGGTGTTAGACTGGCCATCAATTCATGCAGACCGAGATCCTCCTCGTAAGTCAACAATCCCGATTCCAAATCCCAAACACGGAGCGTGATGTGATATTCTCCATCCGACCAAGCTTTGACGGTGGAATTGATGATTAACGAATCCCCATAATTCACGGTTGTGTTATTCCAGAATGAGATGGTCATTTCACCGTCGTCAGCGATGACTTCGACCGCAAAGGTGGCTGTCGGTGCTGTGGTGCCAATGGATGCGATTACGCGAACCAAATCAAGTTCCCCATCATAATTCTCGTCGATTGCGAAAGCACCCGTGGAAGCCACGACGATGTGACTCTCATCTTGTGCGCTCGCAACTGTGGCGAGCATCGGTAGCATCATTGCAACCATCAGTAGGGTCAGGAGTCTATTCCGCATCAGAATTCACCCCCCTCTTCCATCAGAGAATCTTCGATGATCTCAGAATCGAAATTTTCCTTGCTCGCCATACGAGTTGTCAGGAATGTGATGAAGAAGACGAACAGTGGCCAAGCGAATGTCAGTAGGCTTGAGGTTGGGTTTGAACCCATCAATGCGAGTTGGCTGCGGACTGCGCCATAGGAATCCGAATAGCCGTCTCCATTGCCATCTGCGCAACCCTGCACATCAATCGTCGATGTACCGGAATCTTGTGGGCAATCGTCTCGAAGGCCACCAATCGGATTGTCACCGAAGCCATCACCGTCTGAATCAGCCCACTGAACGCGATTCTTTGGGAATGCATCCGCTTGCCCAGCGGGTGAAGCCTCCCAACCATCATCTGCATCTGAGTAGCCATCTCCATCGGTATCTGGACATCCCAAACGATCGATGACCGAAACGCCGGCACTCATCGGTTCGTTGGGGCATTGGTCTGCCTGGTGACCATCTGGATTGTCACCAAAGCCATCGCGGTCAGCATCCAACCACTGACTCGCGTCGTGAGAAAATCGGTCTCCTTGGTCAGACCACCCATCGCCATCTGTGTCTGTACAACCAAATCGATCGCTTCGACTGGTGCCAGGAGTATCTCGGCAACGGTCGCCTTCGAAGCCAGTTTGCTCGTCACCAAAACCGTCACCATCTGCATCCTCCCACTGTGTGGGTTCCAATGGGAAAGCATCGGCTGCACCAGCAGGGTGGGGAAGCCAACCCAATTCGATGTTCGGATCGCTGGATCCGTCTGAGTCGGTGTCGGGGCAGCCCCAGCGGTCTCGTGTGCTGGTTCCAGAAGTGGTAACACAGGCGTCTGGTTGCCAAACATTGTCACCTTGGTTGTCACCATAACCATCCCCATCGACATCATGCCATTGGGTCGAACACAGTTCTCCACAGACCGCATTCAAGCCACCTGGGAAAGCGTCGGCGAATCCTTCAGGATGTGCTGGCCAGTCTAGGTCGGGATTGGAATAACCGTCGCCATCTGAATCTGGACATCCGAATCGATCATTGACAGAAGAACCCGGTCGACTTTGACAAGCATCTGCTCGATTTCCGCTGGCATTGTCACCGAATCCGTCTCGGTCATAATCGGCCCATTGAGTCGCATCATCGGTGAAGTTGTCCGCTTGCCAATCGCCTTCACCATTGTTGTCCCCGTAGCCATCTCCATCGGTGTCCCACCATTGGGTTGGGTTGTCTGGGAACGCATCCGCATTGTGTCCTGAAGCATTGTCGCCGAAGCCATCGCGGTCGCGGTCTGCATGTTGCGTGGGGTCGTCGACGAAGGCATCCGCGTCGTCATATTCCCATGTCCAATTGCCACTAGGATCAGACCAACCATCACCATCGGTATCTGGGCAACCCATGCGATCTTGTGAGGAATATCCAGTTTCAAGTGGACAGAAATCAGGCGTGGTAGCATTCTCCACATATTGGCCGACACCCATCTCTTCATGGGAGTCATTCC
>CALCEF010000369.1 GCA_937901365.1 uncultured euryarchaeote
TATGAGATTGACAATAACATCACCAAGCGGCGGCGACAAATCTTCTTCATCGCTCGTCATTGAATGAAGGCAAATCGGCACTGGATCTTCCTCAGCGTCACGATCTCGAATTAAACACACCTCAAAACGATCCGATCTGCCATCAGGGGTGGTCGGCGTAATTTGATACAGATTCTTGCTTGAACCTGTTACAAAGATACCATTTTCAGAAACCTCTACATCTTCTGGGAAATCATCAATCGATATTTGCCGAACCCATTGAAATGACCGGGCCCATGCACTCGGAGGGCAGGTTAGGAACTCTCGTTCAATCGAAGTTGACCAAAGTAACAGTGCTGACCGAATACGATCTGCGGGGCCGTCTCCATATGTTCCATCAGCAATGCGGCAAATCTCTTCTCGCAACGCAAATGAAGTCGGTACACGAGCACTGGTTGTATCTCGAATCAATGAAATCCAGGGTCCGCGCATATACAGATAGGCCATTTCCTCTATCGGTCGTGAGTCCAATGCATGATAACGGTCGAAAATCAATTGTGGCAATATCCTCAGGTTCTGGCAATGAATCTCGCATGCCTTGGGCCCAAACAATACCCCATTCACCCATACTGAATTGCCATCGATTCGAATGGAATGCTCAAAGAGATTTTTCGTGTTTTCATCTGCCAATCGTAGATGGTTCTGAATTGCAGAAACTGAATTGGAAAGGCCAATTGCGCCTTCGCGCATGTCAATGCTACTGAGGATTCGAATAAGGATGCCTTGTTCATCAGAACCCACAACATACTCAAGGAACTGATACCACCCTCTCTCAGTGATCGGGCAAGGTGCACCTTCTCCTCTAGACCAATGTCCCCGTCCTTCGCGAATCTTAGAATACTTCATGATGGCTTTGCGTGTATCGTAAAACATGTCTTTGTGGTCATCACAAAATGATGGTGCCCATGACGGTATTGCACCCGTTCGTCTAAGGGAGCTCTCTACCCATGGTGCACATATGTCACACAGTGCCATTCCTGCTTCTTCTCGATGTGTTGCAACTTCATGATTGCAACTCCTGCACTCTAATGTTCCATTCTCCATTCTATTCGTCCTCCCATTCTGACAATGCAATTACAATAGGTCCTAGTGTCAAAAACCCGACGCCTACTGCTACACATTTCAACAAATCTCCTATCATAATCATCCACTCCACGCAATTTCAGTTCGGGCATATTGCTTGCGCCAATTTCTTTCAAAAATCTCTTGAAGAACGGGGTACATGTATCCAAGTCGCAGCACGACCACGTGGGAAATTCTCTGCTGATTGAGTTGGAACCAAAGCCATTCTAGTACGGAGTCGATCTCCTCTCTCGAGGATTTTCTAACCTGATTGTAGGCATAGCCACGCGCCCTGTTACATGCTAAACACATCGCGACTATGTTGTCGGGTTCATTGGCGCCGCCTTCTTTGATTGGAAGGATGTGTTCAATCGTAGTCATGTTTGGTGGCTCAATTCCTGGTTGCCTTCGACAATGTCTCATAGTCACCCCACAAGTCGGGCACGGACGACCATCTGCTGCGTTGAGAATGAGTGATCTCAATCCCCGGGATATACCCGAACGGTTGGCCGACCTTTCTCCATTCTCTCGATACTCTCGAGAACGAGCCTTCATTCGCTCTAGCGATATCTTCTTCGTTGAAATTTCCAGTTCTGTAAGTTCTGTTGTGATGTTTGTCACCTCCTGTGGAGAATACGTCTCGGTGTTGGCAAACGGTGCCTGTGCTCATTGGGGCCCTATTGAATCCATGTGTTGATGGCGATGATGTCCCGCCAATTCTACACGTGTGCGACTTACTCGCTATCGGGTAGCACATTTTGCAAAGGGCGAATTGATTTGGCGG
>CALCEF010000370.1 GCA_937901365.1 uncultured euryarchaeote
CTCATGAATTCTACAGTCCATCCTCGTGCAACAAGTGCAGATGTGATTCCGATTCGGGATGTTGCAGACAGTTCGGATCCCCGTCGATGAGTAATCCAGAGAAGTTTCATTCAGCCACCTCATCATACAAATGACCCCACATTGGAATCACATTCTCTAAACTGTACCGTTCCGCTTCAGCAGGCCCAGATTCAGCCATTTTCTTCCACATATTTCCATCGATCATATTCTCCATCGCTTCTGAAAAGGCATGTGCGTCAATCTCGACGACTTGTCCAGATTTCTCAAACACCCCTTCACTGGCCTTTGATGCTAAAACCGGCATGCCTCTAGCCATGGATTCAATTACAGACATCGACAAACCTTCCCATTCAGAAGGTGATAACAGTGTGCCGCAGGTTTTCATCAACTGTTCCTTTTCTGCACCGTCAACCCAACCATGACCTATGATTCCCATTTCCTCATGTTCGATTCCGGTAAGATGTAATGTCACTTTCACCCCTTTCGCTCTCAGCATCCTTGTGGCTTCGATCGCTATGGATTGCCCCTTCATTGGATTTGAGCGTCCCATCAAGAGGAACTGCATTCGATCTCTTTCCGTTGAGACCTGTACATCTGGTACAGGGTTTGGAATGACACTTGATTCACCCAACCAGGGAGACAAGACCTCTTGCCATTTTTCTGTTAATACGACCGTATGAAGGCTTGAACAAACTCGATGTACTTCAGGCCCTCTTTCTTTGCAATGTCGATCAAAATCACCAGAATGGAGTGATAGAATGACTGGCACATTGGCATTTTGTGAAATTTTGATGAGGCCCATTTTGCGTTTCCATGACCAGCGTGTTGCTGCATGAATATGCACAACATCGACATTCCCGCGCTCCAAACGGGCAGCCAAATCTTTCCTCACTTTCCACCAAGCACGCAAGACGGGAACGACTCCACCGTCCGCGTGACTTGACATCATTTCGGCATTCCATCCCTTGGGAGGGTTGGCTGCTAGGAGTTGGATTACAGCACCCATACCGCCTCGGGTCTTCGAGGGCCCGACGTGAAGCACCGTACGCATTGCTTTCCCCTCGGGCGGCACACGACGCATCTATTGAATGAAGGGCTCGCCGATGCAGTTCTCTACGGTGTGCTTATCGTTGGCCCTGTCAAGGGACCCATTGGAGAGGCCCATGATTGAGCGACTCGCATTCCTCACTGTGCAGGTCGGAGCGACTCTTGTTGTCACCCTTCCATTAATCATTCATTGGATGCTAAATCGCAAGTGGATGCGCCTACCTCCTCCATCCCCTGATGCTTGTAAGGATGAGGATTTACCCACTCTTTGTATCGTAATCCCTACGTGGAATGAGGGCAATGTCATCGAGTCAAAGTTGGATGACACATTCGCTCAGCGCTATCCAGAGTCGAAGCGCCGAATCCTCCTCATCGATTCTGCCTCAACCGATGATACAGTTTCTATCGCTAGAGATTGGAGTAAGTCAAACAAATGCAATATGGAAATCGTGGTAATGCCTGCCCGGCTTGGGAAATCTGCAGCGATGAATCGTGCGATGCAAGAATTACAGGATGATGACGATGTATTCATCATGACCGATGCCGAAGCAACATTGGAAGATGGTGCCCTTCGCCGAATAGGGAGATGGATGAAAGATCCTTCAATCGGAGCGGTTTGTGGGTGTATCAACGAGACCGACCAGTCAACCTATCGAGGATGGTATCGCTGGTTTCGCTCAGGCGAATCTAGGGCAGATTCCACACCGATTTTTGAAGGTTCAATCGCTGCTTATCGCGCAAGTGCCTTGCATCCGATTGAAGCAGGAGCCAATGCTGACGATTCACAACTTGCGGTTTTGGTTAGGAATGAAGGTTTGCGCACAATCTCGGATGAATCCATCCGGTTCTCAGAAGCACCCATTACCGATTTGAGGGAACGTCATGAGCGCACCGTCAGAAGAGGACAGGGTCTTTCACGCCATTTCTGGAGACATCGTTCAAGCTGGTTTCGAAATGGCCGATGGGGCACGATACTAGGCCTCAATGGATTACAGCACTCAGTATCTCCTTGGTTTGTTCTAATCGGTATTTTGGCGGGCCTAGCTCATGCAACCACTGTATTACTCATCGGTTGGTTCGGTGGAGAACCGATGCTTCTGGATCGAGCTATGTTATTGTTAGATGCAGTTGTCTTGGCCAGTCTAGGAGTTGGACTGACAGGCCTGAGAGTTCCATTGTGTGCATCTGCAGTCGCCTTCTTGGCTCAGAATCTACGCCTCGTTCAAGGTATGATTCTACTTCGTTTTGGGCGTAGTTTGCATCAATGGGATGCAAGTAAATCAAATCGCCTTCGTCGCTGAAACAAAAAAAAAGCCCCCCGAGGGCGCCGAAGCGCCCTCGAGGGACATGTGTGTTATCC
>CALCEF010000371.1 GCA_937901365.1 uncultured euryarchaeote
GACCAACAACACAATGCCCGCAATAATCGCTGGAATGGTCGTATGGACTGTTGCCCAAAGGCTCGCCGCCTTGTGGCGAACCAATAAGGGGAACAACGCATCTCCATCCTGGCTGATGGCATTGGCTGCCAATGCAGGGAAAGAGATGATCTCCTTCGTATAGGCGGTGATGGCAATAATTTGAGGCCCACAACCTGGAATCAATCCAATGATTGCAGCAACCGTAACCGCGACAATTCCATCTCCATAATTGGCCATGTCTTGTTCCGATAGACCGCTGAATAACAACATGAATTCGAAGGCCAAGTAAGCGATCATCACCCAGAATGTGACGAACGCAGTTTCACTTGCTGCATGCACCATGGTTTCGCGCATGGAATGCAATTTGTCACCGATGGTTGCTTCTGTATCATCGGCAAACCAATTCTTCTGTGCCACATAGAGAATCACTGAGAGAGTAGTACCTAAAATGCCGATCCATGTGATGAATCCATCCAGTGTCAATGGATCGTAAGCCAATTCCAGATTGAACTCCGCATCTTGGCCAGACCACACCAATAGGAGAACGGCGAAAATCAGACCCAACAAGGTAACACCCCACCACAATACGTAGCCTTGGTGCAGAATTTTGTAGCCGAGTCCTTCGGGAACTTCACGAGAAAGATCATCCAACGGCGATTCACCCTCGGCCTCAATTTGGGGTTGCTCCTGACCGATTGTGGGGCCAAAGCGACCCAATGGGTTGCGAGGCGTTGTGCCTGTCATGTCGACCAAATATCCCCATGTGACACCTACAACGAATGAGATTGCGTGAACAGCCAACAAAGGTGCGATGAAGCTAGAATCGGTAACCGCAGCGCCAATCAATACGAAGGCTGAATCACCCAATGTAGCAATCAGTGTGGCCACAACCGTACCATAGGTCACATAGCCACGCGCATACATTGGCATCATCACAATGGCTCCACCACAACCCGGTGTCAACCCCATCAATGCGCCAATGACAGGTTGCAATTTCTCCCTCTCTCGAATGTATTCAACAAAACGGCCACTGGTTGCATACTGCAACCAACTGAACAGCAACACCATGGCTGCAACGAAAACAGTCACAGCGAGAAATGCATCTCGCATACTCGTGACCACGATTTCGACAACGTCGTGGACGGTGGCCATGTTTGTGGGTTCGACCCCGAATCAATAAGCGTTAGTCAGGGATGACTCCAACGGTTTCCTCAAGTCCTCTACCCCTATGGGGTGCTCATGACGCAGCGGGTGCTGGAATGGACGACGGCCCGTTTGCGTGAAGGTGAGGCGGTTGCATTGGCCAGTGTCATCACCGCACAAGGCAGTGTCCCCGGTAAACCAGGGGCGCACATGGCGGTCACCGAATCCGAAGTCTATGGAACGGTTGGAGGTGCAGGACTCGAGATGAAGGTGATGAATCATCTACGTGAGATTCTCGAAACTGGCGAAGGTAGAATTGAGACCTATCAACTACAGAAGGAAGCCTCTGGTGGAGCAGGTACACCTTTGAACAGCCTGTGTGGAGGGATTCTTACAGTATCGATGGAAGTCATTCAGCCTATGCCGCACATCTTACTCGCTGGCGGTGGTCATTGTGCCCAAGCGATTGCAGATGCGAGCGCCCCGCTCGGTTGGTCCGTATCTGTGCTCGATGCGCGCCCGGAATACGCCTCTGATGAATTGTGGCCCGA
>CALCEF010000372.1 GCA_937901365.1 uncultured euryarchaeote
TGGAGATGAACTCAGCCAACTTGAGAAAATCGCACCAGGTTTGAATAGGATTAGCCACAAGTCGACTGAAATATCGGATGACGAGTACAAAATTCACCTCATCGCCTTTACGGCATTTCTCGACCATCATTTCAAGGATTGATCACCAATCGTGACCCAATACCCTGCGAACCACACGCTTTGCGCTGACGATTCCATTGTTGTGGTATTGTAATCCGGATCGGCAAGCCTGAGTCCAGAACACATCTGTACATTCAGCATCAATCTCTCTCCAAACCGTATTTCGATCAATCGAATTTTCCAGATTAAAGATTGGCAACTTGGGTTCATACAACTTGACGATAGTCGATTCATCCATGTGGTGTTCACGGAAGTCTAGATAATTCTCAGTGTTGTAGACGAATGTAATCAGGTACTTGGCATTCAAATCGCCCATACGCGGTTTGATTGTGTTGGTAATGTAGTACTTCCCCGTGGTCTTGTTTTTGTGCGTTTGATGCAACCATGGCCGATTTCCAATGTCTGAAAAGTCGGTGTGGAAGAGCACATAGCAATCCATCTGCTTCCATTTGTCCAATTCCTCGGTCAATCTCTTGGGGGCGACTTCTCTCAGAATTGGCAAGGCTTGGACCGGTTGTGTGGCCACCACAACAGCATCACATTCCCAATGCTTTCCTCCCTCTGCCTGGATTGTCAACCCCCCATCTGTATTACGCGTAATTTCTGTAACGTTGGTGTTCAGATGCTGATCATAACGTTCGTTCGCCAACAAACGATCTCTCAATTTGTGAATAAGGCGACCATCGAGGACACACCAGTAATCCTCCTTGTATTTGTGTGTCTTATCGCGAATTGTGACCGTCAACGCATACTCGAAGATGAACGATGCAAAGACATGCGCAGGTTGCCTTTCCACATCCTCAAATCTACACCATGTATTGATGCCGACCCATGGCATGTAGAAATGCGTGAACACCGTTGAGTTAACCAAGCGTTTTCCAAGCACATCAGCAACGCTCTTGGCCGATTCAGGTCGGAGTCTATACTGGCGGTAAAATTTCCAATAAATGATGAACCCGTCAATCAATTCCTTCAGTGTCGCTTCACGATAAATGAATTTCAGAAACCCTCCCATTCCCGAACCCATCTTTGTGTTCAATTCCCGATCTTCAAAGACAATTGAACCCTTTAGGTCCTCAAATTCATGCGGCGTTTGCTCGATTCCATATTCGCGGCAAAGATGGAGATAGTGTGGCTGCTGGGCAGGCAATGTAATGATGACAGTGGTCGCATGATGCTCACCGTTCTCCAAGTAAGGGTCATTGTTCCCTCCGACGATTTCACGCCTCTCAAGCAGGGTTACATCACAGCCGGCTTGAATGAGATATTTGGCGGCTGAAAGCCCGCTGATGCCTCCACCGACAACGACCACAGATTTCCCTTCACCTCCAGTCCTTGGCATATCGATTGGCAACGCATCTTCAGCCATGATTCGGGATGTTGATTTTGGATGTTCATATCGAATCAGGAACAGTGAAAATAGAACCACGAGCAGTCCGATGATTCCAAATTTGAAAATGAGAAACAGAATGAGTGCAAAGATTCCAATCGTCAACGCCAACCTAAACGGATTGATCGACGTTGAATTGGCCATTTGGACACCCACTCTCAAGATGCATTTTTGCTAAAATTGAGATCACCTGATAGATACAACG
>CALCEF010000373.1 GCA_937901365.1 uncultured euryarchaeote
CTAGACGGCGAGTTGCCCATCGCTGGTGATCACATGGAAATTCTACGTGATTGGTTATCCGAATAATTCGTTCAGCACAGATTGGGTTACATCGACGATGGGGGTTCGTCCTGTGGAACGTGCAGTCCGCATGGCGTCTATCCAATCATTGGCCATCTTTGAGAAACGGCCATCGAAGAGGTCGTCCTCATTCCAATGGAAGAAGTGAGGCTGATCTGAAAGATAAGTGAGGAAGCCTCGCTTTGCTTTCGAAATGAGAAGAGTAGGTACGCCCTGAACCACGGCCTCAGCGGCCAATGTGGTGCTACCGGTCAGCACACCATCAAACAATGTGGCTTGAACCGGCAATTCCCAGGCGGACCCATCCATCGCAGCAGCAGATTCCTTGTTCTCGACGAAATGAACCTTCATTTTGCGTATTGCTTGTTCATAATTGACGATTTCATCGCCATCGTGAATTCCACCTCCGAGCAGTTTTCGGTGAAAAACGACTAAATCGTCCTCTGGGACCCCAATTTCCGTCTGAACTTGGCCTTTTGCACTCTCCCAAGCAGATGAATTCAGTGGCACGTAAGCCTGTGGAAGAATTCCAGGGTAGGTGTGGGTTGGTTTCAATTTCCCTTCCCATGATTCAGGTAACAAAATGTGAGTGGGATTGGCCAATTTGTGAGCAGTCGTATTCACTTCGGTGTCGCTGATGTACCAACGTTCAGGCACCATGTGATACGCGGCCCGAAGTTCGAATGGTGCACCCTTAGAGATGATTCGATCCACATCGTGTTCGAACAGGAACGCTGTGACTTGTCGCTGACGCCTCCAACCCTTCTGTAGCCGGCGTAATGGGTTGCCGATGACTCGTTCTACTCGCAAGGTGGGCTGTTCAAAACCAACAGCCAACATGGCATCCAGCTCTTGGCGTTCGGTGACAATCAGGATGTCATCTTCGCGAAACCATTGTCGAAACAACTGGAAATGCGCAGGGTGATCGATGACCCAACAGGTGCGCATGGCCCCACCGAAAAGGAGGGAACGAATGAACCGAACGCTCATGTTCCATCAGTGAAAGCGAGTGGCATGGGGAAAGAACGCATCGATACCGGCGGCCAAGTGTTTGGCCCATACAGCCCCGGCGTGAAGGCAAATGGTGTCATCTGGTTGGCTGGACAAATCGCACCCGAGGCCGGGGGAATCCGTGAACAAACCCAGGCCAGTCTCGACAAGATCGATGCGCTACTTGCAGCTGCAGGCGCTACCAAGCACCAGGTGACCTTTGCACAGGTATTGTTGGATGACATCAATGATTTTGCAGACATGAACGAGATTTACGGAGCATGGCTTTCCGATGTTGAAATCCCTCCGGCCCGAGCCGCATTTGAGGCCGCCGCACTGCCCCGTGGTGCAGCGGTTGAGATTGTAGTTCAGGCCTATGATGACAAGTGCTGTGAGTGATTATGCCCGGCTCACCCTACCTTGATGAGCGGCCTCCCGGATTGCTGACGTGGCCGCTTCTGCTACCCATTTTGCTCACCATTTTTGTGACAGAATGTGTTGTGGGCGTTTGGATTTGGACCTCATATCCCGATTGGCGAATCGTCGTTTACATCATTCTGGGTATCGATCTTATCACGCTGGTTGTCATCTACATCATGACAACGCGAGTGAGTGGAGAAAATCTCGAATGAAAGTGCCATGCACCCCGCTCGCTGAATCGCAGC
>CALCEF010000374.1 GCA_937901365.1 uncultured euryarchaeote
CCTTGGATCCTGAGAATCGGCTCGGCCATCATGGGTCGCACCCCAGACCCCTTTTTGAAACGTAGGCACGGCCCAGCCCTATAGGGCTGGGCCGGCTTTCATTGTGTTTTGTGGTCCTAACTGCCATACTTGTCTTCGAAGTATGCAGAGATTCCAGGGATGTTCGCAATAGCATCACTGTATGAACCAAGATGGTCTTGGCTGGTGACGGAGACCACCGCACCATTGTTCTCGAGGACATTCTTGAGAATCTCTCCACCACATGTGTTCTGTGGGATATCTGCAACCTGATGGGTTGTCATGCTGTAACAGCCGGTGTAGTTCGTATCACCCATCGGGTAATCTTGGACCCACATCTCACTGCTCATGGCCAGCATTGCTGCAACAAAAGCATCTTGCTTTTCTGAATCGATCTGATTCGGATCGACCATCACTGGGTGTGTTGGCACCTGACCAAATGCGGGTTCAAGCATTCGATACTCATCTCGATCAAGGCACCATTCTTCGCCTTCACAGTGATCTTCGTATGACGATGTTTTGGCAAATGCGACATCTCCTGCACCAGCGGTCATGCATTCAAATGCCCCGCTATAACCGTAGTATTGAGCACCACTTTCAGGAATTGTAGCCGTGTCAAAGTGATTCTCGATTGTGGTTCGTAGCGATTCAATGTCATCTGAATCGCCTTGCACCTCCACCATACCTTGCCCAATCATGTATCCCATGGGCATCAGCATACCTGCTGACTTCAACCAACCTGTGTGGCAGGAATTGTTGCCTTCTAGTTGCTCAAGTGTTGTGATGTTTGAACTGTTTAGAACCCAACCAGCTGCAGTATAGTAGGTACTGCCATCGGATTTTGTATCCGCAAGAATTGCTTCAAGTCCATGTGATTGCCAAGCGACAAAGGCTGCGCCCCCATCTAGGAATGCTGCGTCAGCATGCCCAAACCTGACAGCCTCAATGGCTGCATTGGAACTGGAAATTGGATAGATTTCTACATCATATCCAGAATGTTCCGCGATATAATCCGCCATAAATTGGGGATTTGTATCCGGATTTTCATAATCGTCTTTTACTGTAAATGCGAGGCGGATCACATTGCTATCATCTACCTCTTCTTCACTGTCGCCTAAGCAGCCTGCAAATGCTGTTGTCAGCATCAAACAAACCACAATTGCATTCTTCAATATCGTATTTCTTTTCATAGTACCACCCCTAAGTTTAGGTCCACCTGAATTTCGCCGCTGAGCAATTGGATAATAAAGTTTAGGTCGACCTAAACTCTTTGCAGTTTCCTGTTTAAGGCCTTAAATTTTCGATTCTATTACAGAACAGCCATGTCGGGATGACAAACCAAAAAATTGCTGATAACCAAATTGTAAATCCCGAAAGTTCGGGTTGGCTCGCCGAGTCAAGCCTAGTTTCCATCAACAG
Source organism: uncultured euryarchaeote (assembly GCA_937901365.1). Taxonomy (GTDB): domain Archaea; phylum Thermoplasmatota; class Poseidoniia; order Poseidoniales; family Thalassarchaeaceae; genus MGIIb-P. The sequence goes on from CALCEF010000374.1 coordinate 1,438, forward strand.
TTGGTAAACTCCATTTGGACTGAACAAATCTGTCTTCTCTTGGACCCGATCAAAAGCGACCGAAGTCGTATCAGTTACGTCCACACCCATCGATTGGGCGATGATGAGAGTTGGAATCAACCAAAGGAACACGAAGAACAACCAGGTCCCCACTCCGAATGTAACGGATGCACCAATGTCTCTCGCCATGGAAGACGCAAGTAATTGCAAGCAAGTGTACCACCAAAGAAGTAGACCTGTGGAAATGAGAAACATCGAGAGGTCGACAAATCCAGGCCAAACACCCATCTGTTGCTGAATCAGGAATGCACCGACAAGAATACCGACGGTTGTGGGAAGCATTGCCGACATCCAGACGCCCATCAATTGAGACAATGCGTAGTCTGGACGTGGCATCGGTTGTGAGAGGTCGATCGCCAACTCGCCAGTCAATCGCCGCTTGCTAACAGCATCAAAACCTAGCAACACTACACTCAATGTGCAGATGAATACCACCGATGTGCTCGAAAGGAACAACACATCTGCCGGTGAATTCACCGTTAAACCCGCAGGAACGATTCGAGAATCTGCAAACCCCCAACATGCTGCGCACAGGAGGAATATGACCAAGGGTGCCAGAATGAGCATGCGTTGACTGCGCACGTGTCGTTTGGCATCGTGTAGGCTAACCGCCCAAATGGATTGGAGCCGATTAAGCATCTGAATCGACCTCCGATAATATGGAAAAACCGGCATCTTCAATCTCAAGTCCAGTTGCAGCTGAAATGACCGTTTCAAGACCCGCGGGTACATGTTGTAGGCGGGTAAATGTCATCTCTGGCCCAAGTTCACTACGACGTTGCGTAGTCCATTCGCCCTTCTCCAAATGGAGATGATATGCCCACTCTTCGCCGTCATCAAGAGGGATTTCTTGCACTTCAACACCCTCACCAAATGAGGTGGGCGGTTTTCCTAAACCTGCGATCTCTAATGTCGCACGAAGACCAAGGTCTCGTTCGATTTCAATCAATGGCCCATCGGCCACAATACGTCCATGATGCATGAGTACAAATTCATCGGCAATTCTCTCCAAGTCGGACAATGTGTGGCTACTGACAACGACACTTGTTCCCCGATCTGCAAGTTGTCTAAGCAATGTCCTGAAAGCACCTTGCGCAACGGGATCTAAACCATTCAATGGTTCGTCCAATAGCAATATTTTCGGGTCACCCAACAATGCTGTTGCTAAGCTCAAACGTTGTTTCATCCCTTGAGAAAATGTCGAAAGGTCGTCTAGGCTTCGATTTGCCAAACCGACCAAATCCAGTAAATCGTGACCCTCAGACGCAGAGATTCCCCTCATGGTGCATAGGCGCTCAATCTCTTGGTGAGCCGACCCGGGGCCATTCCAAGTGACACGCTCAGGCATGTATCCGATGATTCCTCTGCAAGATTCTGAATTGGGGGCGCCTTCAACCTCGAGTGTTCCATCTTCAAGGGGAAGCAGATTGGCCATGACCTGTAACAAGGTCGATTTTCCAGCACCATTGGGACCTACCAATCCGAGAATTTTACCACTCGATAATTTGAGGTCAATGCCTCGAATACCTGGACCTGGGACCGTCGCCCACGGTCGAAATCGACGAGGGCGGCGCACCGGATAACGAAAGGTCGCGGATTGGAGTTCCAACATGGCCTTCGCCCCGCCGTAGGCCCCGTCCTTCATGGAGTTGCTGTAAATACCCACAATTCTTCTCATCATGCCACATGTTTCAATGGGGTCGGGGTGCACCCCGGTGTGATGGAGGTCGGCGGCGCCCTTGCAGCATGGTTGATTCCATTGCTCTGTATATTGGGTATAATCGGCATTGAATGGAAATGGAAGTATGCCCACGTTCACGTTGTGGATTTCTTCAAGGCTGATCCATTCAACCAGTGGATTTGCATCCTTGGACTCGTCATTATTCTGGTTCCATTAGGTTGGTTGGTCGCGATTCCAGCAGGAGCGGTGGGCATGGGTATTCGCGCCATCGCATCCGAAGACTCTCGAAGCATGTGGACTACCCGTTGGCAGGCTCGCAGTGCAATTGTTGTGGCCATTGTAATCGGTGTAATTCTCTCGGGTTTTGGAGGGGTTTCAAAGCCCGTCGGAGCGGATGAATGGGGAGTTCCCCTACAGACTGAGAATCCTGATGCGCCCGCTTGGCCTGCATCGGAACAGCACATCTGGAATGAAGGAGGGACCATTCTGGTTGTCAATCATGTGCGTTTGCCAGGGACGCTTTCAGCCATCGGTTCCGGTTCCATGGCTTTGTGGCATCTTGAAAGTTCAGGGACTGACGAAGAACGACTGCGGCAGGCGATGGAACAACTCGAAGGGATTGGATTGAATGCGGACTGGTTCACACTCGAAACCATCGCTTACGGCCAAACCCACGATTATGGCGACGAAACGCTACCATATACGCTGAAGCGTGTCGAAATTAGTGGAAATAAAATCGCCGAGATGGTGACGGTTGCAGTCGGTTCATGGGGTGGTGAAGTCCACCTATTGACAATCATCAAACCGGACATTCCTGGATCGGAGTTTTTGCCGTTTGAAAGTGATCCATACGCAACCCAATATGTCGAACCGTGGCTTGCTGCAAACGCCTAGATGAACACCTATGGTGTTCCCCATAACACTCGATGTAAGTCGGGAAAGCATATTCAAGCGCCAACCAAGCCCAGTTGTCATGCGAAGTGCAACGAAGTGTAGCATTTGGGCCATCCTGTTAACCGCATTGATGATTGCCAGTACAATCCAATTGCCGGATGAAATCGCCGAAGAAGATGAACCTGCAGAGACATCTGCACGACAGAATTCAGTCGAAGCTGCCTGTGAAGGATTGACGTTTGAAGACATGTTCAACTATACACATGCAATTTTTGACATCCGTGTCAACGATGACTGGGAATCTGCAGATGTCAGCGCAGTTGCTTGGATTAATGGAACACTATCCGATCAGGTTCGTGTCGACCTAGAGAGCCTGTTTGAGGGATTACCTGGTGGCGACAATGGATACCTGTCCTCGGATGAATACAATGCAATCGAAAATATCGCTGCAGAATGTGTTACCCAAACCAACCCACGTGTCGGCTTCCGAGGCGGCGGACCTCACCGAGGCGGAGATGGTGTGAACTGGTACAATGCGACTTGGGAAAATACGGATGAAAATCCGTTGACGGTTGAGGAATACAATCTGATGCCGCAAAATCATGCTGAGGAGCGATCTTGTGAATCATCCCCAAATTCGAATTGTGTAGAAATCCCAACAATCCCAAGTTCCGCAGGAAGAGATTGTGATACTACAATTCCTCAAGAAAACAATGTGGATGAATGCAGAATTGTTGTTTGGTTAAATGGCACATTTGTCTTTGATGGATTGACCTTGAGTGGTGAACCCTCAAAGGACGAATTCACCATCGCCATGAACACATCAAACATGACCAATGCAGACCTCTTTGCGACCTTCCCTGAAAATGAGGGCCTGCGAGTCGGGGCGTTTGAGGAATGCGATGGACGACTCATCGACCAAGAAAACAACGACAACCAAGGTTCCCAAGTATACCCAGGGACTTGTGAATCGGATGGCACAATCACCCAAGAGAGTCGACTGATCAGCATGGCTGGAGAAACGCGCCTACGCGTAGAGATACATGTTGAATACGACATGAATATTTGGCCAACGGGCCAAGATATGTTCTTTGACATGACAACAGAACCACTGGAATCCGACGACCCACCGATGTGGACCGCCTCTGCTCCAGCCGAAGGAAGCATCATGCCCATCGCTGACGATGGTGTTGTCTATTTCCTATCCACACAACAAATGGATGCTTGGGCAACCGATGATCAGGGTGCACCACTCATCTCCTGCTCCGGTGCTGACGGTTGGTCGATGAGTAGCGACGGTGAGGGGTTGTATGCCGATGCACCAGCCGGACAAGACAGTACAACTGTGTCCTGTCATGCCATGGATTCAGCCGGCCAAACAACCGATGTCCGAAATTACACCCTACAGGTTCCACTGCGAGTTACTGGTAGTGCAAGCGGTGGTTCTGCGACGGTGACGATGACACCAACATCTGGAATGCCAAGCATGGATGCTGTCGCGATTCTTGTGCAGGATGATGCACAAACCAGTAGTAATTCTGTCACGATGAATGGTGAAACCACTGTGACTGTCGACCTTTCTGCGATGTCTCCGGGTCCATTCATGGTCCGCATCAGCGCACAAGGGGATGGCATGTCTAATTTTGATCACACCTATGACCTAGGCATGTCCAAAGCCTCATCACCGCCAAGTGTCACAGTTTCTGATGGGTTCTGGAATGGGGATATGTACGAACTTTCTGGTTTTGTCAACGACCCTGATGGTGATCCAGTGACGATTACAGGCACGAATGGAGGGTATGATTGGGGTACATTCCAAGTGCAGGGCCAAAACTGGGTGGCCAGTGGTTCCGGAATCCCTGACGCAGATGCAAATGA
>CALCEF010000375.1 GCA_937901365.1 uncultured euryarchaeote
ATCTTCCGCTCCGCGTTTTTCGAATTTGTTGAGAACGACCAAATCAGCGACATCCAACATCTCGATTTTCTCCAATTGAGTGTGCGCTCCAAACTCACTGGTCATCACATACAGGCTGATATCGCTGACATCGCGAATGGCGTCACTACCTTGCCCGATTCCACTGGTCTCCACAAAGATGAGGTCGTAACCAACCGCCTGACAAACCTCGATGGCCTCACGGGTTTTCTCTGACAATTCCTTGCCGCTTGAACGGCTGGCCAGACTGCGCATGAACAATCGATCGCTGGTCAGGGTATTCATGCGAATTCGGTCACCAAGCAATGCACCACCAGTCCGTTTTCTTGTCGGGTCCGTGCATAGGAGTGCAACGTTGAGTTGTGGATTCTGTGTTGTGATTCTTCGCATCAGTTCATCGAGCAAACTCGATTTTCCAGCGCCCCCAGTTCCGGTAAATCCAATCACGGGAACACGGGTTTCCATCGGTCGGCTCCGGCAGGCTTTCAGAGCCTGAGCAAAGGTCACAGGGTCCGCATTTTCAGCCAACGAAATGAGGCGTGCAACTTTCTCCCTTTGAGCTGGTGTCACCGGGGAGTTAAGACCCATATCTTGCCCGAGTAGATTGCATTCACTCGCCTGTTGAACCAAATCATCAATCATTCCCAGGAGGCCCATTTGCCGTCCATCATCGGGTGAATAGATCCGGGTGATTCCGGCAGCGTGCAAGTCTCTAATTTCGGGAGGTGTGATGGTGCCTCCACCGCCACCAAAGATGCGTATATCCTCTCTCCCTGCTGCGTTTAGCAATTCTCGAATATAGGTGAAATATTCCATGTGTCCGCCCTGATATGAGGTCAGGGCAACAGCGTGAGCATCTTCCTCAATGGCTGCCTTGACGACATCCAGTGCACTTCGATCGTGACCGAGGTGAATCACTTCGCAACCTGCGGCTTGAATCAAACGTCGCATGACGTTGATGGCAGCGTCGTGCCCATCGAATAGTGAGGCGGCAGTCACCACGCGCAGTGGAACGCCCGATGCATCAAAGGCGCTCACGGCATCATCCGAAGCCGGCGCAGAAGCCCCACTCGCCATGCAAATGCGACGCCTAGACAGCGTTTGAGCCCATCGGCGGTGGCCTACGGCCACCGTGCGCATACGCGAGGGGTTTGAATTCAGGCGTACATGTTTTCGATTTCATCCGCCCAATTCTCACGAATTTGGATTCGACGAATCTTCAGAGTTGGTGTCAACTCTCCATCGTCTACGGTCAAATCACGTGGTAGAATGGTGAACTTCTTGATTTGCTCAGGCGGGGCGAACTGCTTGTTGAGTTCCATCACTTGAGCCTCGATTTCTGCATGAATGTCTGCGCTATCGGTGTATTCTGAAAGTTGGTGACCTTGTTCGTTCAATAGCGCAATTTGCTTGGCTGGATCTTTGGGTAGATGTGCACCATCCATGCCGAATTTGTCTCGCAAAATTGCCGATACATCTAGGGTCAACAATGCGCTGCAGAATTTACGACCATCGCCTACCAAGAAACACTGAGAGACAAGTGGAATTGCTTTCATGGTCTCTTCAATCAGCAATGGTGCGATGTTCTTGCCACCTGAACTGATGTACAGTTCCTTCTTTCGGCCGGTAATGGTGACGAATCCATCTGAATCGATCTTTCCAATGTCACCAGAGCGGAGCCAGTCACCGTCCATGACCTCAGCAGTTGCTTCTGGATTGTTGTAGTAACCCTTCATGACGTGGCGACCACGGAACATGATTTCACCATCGGTGTCCGTCTTGAGTTCAGTGCCACCAGGTAGCGTTCGACCTACAGATCCAATCTTCACGTTGCCCTTGTAATTGATTGAAGCTCCAGCGGTGGTTTCAGTCATTCCATATCCTTCGTATAGTGGAACGCCGACCTTGTGGAACATTCGCAGAATGTCGGGATTGATTGGAGCAGCGCCGGTAATGGCATACTTGCAGTTGACCATACCGATCTTCTTCTTGACCGCCTTCTGCAGGACCTTCTTCAGAATGGGGATGTTGAGCCCGATTCGGATGATTGCTTTGGAGTCCATGGTACTCTTGAGATTGGAGTAAACCTTCTCATAGATTCGTGGAACACCAATGAATAGGGCTGGTTGAACCTTCTTGGCATAATCAACGGCATGTAGCGCATTGTCGACCACATGGAGATGCAGAGCATCGCGCGCCCAAAGGTGATTGTCGGCCACTTGACCGAACACGTGGGCGAGCGGGAGCCATGACACATAGCCGTCCCCCGGATTGAATCGAATGACCTCCTCGATGCAATCCAATTCGAAGGTGAAGTTGTCATAGGTCAATTCGACACCTTTCGGGTTGCCAGTGGTTCCCGATGTGTAGATTAGCGCACAGGTGTCGTGCGGGTCAACACCGTTCATACGCTCTCTGATGACCGACTCATCGACGCCTTCGCCAGCCGCCAAGAAATCAGCCCAAGACATGGCACGATCTGAATTCATGGTGCCTGAATCATCGAGGACAATTGCATTCTGAATCAATGGAAGGTTGCCCATGATTTTGTCCATGCGAGTGTTTGGCATCTTTGCAGAATCTCCTCCACTCTGAGGGTTGGTTCCAACGAAAACGAACTTTGATTCCGAGTTTCCAACAACCCACTCAACCTCTTCCGGTGAACAGGTGTGGTATACACCAACCGCGACACCATTCAGCATCTGTGAAGCCGCATAAAGCAGAAACCACTCTGGTCGATTGTATGAGTAAATACTGAGCTTGTCGTGCTTTTCATAGCCCATTGCATGAAGTGATTTGGCGATGGCCAATGTCTTGGCAAGAACTTCCGACCATGTGTCGGTGTTCCATTCCCAATCGACGCCTCTCTGGGCCTCTCCTTTTCTCGTTGACATTGCGGGCATATTACCGTATTTTTCGGCATTGATAAACAGGTATTCCGGGGTTATCATGAATCACAGTAGGCCGTAGGCCTCACTTAACATTCTCCCCGACGAATTGAGCGATTATATTCCCAAAACATCGGAGAAAGCAGTTCTCCAATCCGCCCCACCGTTTCGATTGGCAAAGGGCGATGCGGGACTTGGGTGTGGCACCCAATCGACATCGATTTCGCTGAAGATTGCCGCCGCTTGTTTCTGTGCATATCTGCCCACGCCAATGACTCGCGTGATGCCCATTTCGTTCACCACCGTACGTAGATGATGATCGCATATGTCCTTCAGTTTCTTTGCAGCCGAGCCAGTCAATTTGTCAGGTGTGATGTTTTGACCGGCTTCATTGAACATCCACAATGGGCAATGGTTGACGATGTAGATGTGTT
>CALCEF010000376.1 GCA_937901365.1 uncultured euryarchaeote
CGGAGTTACACTGACTGCACAGCAGCCGCTCAACAATGTCGCACGAGTATCCTATCAGGCCTTGTCTGCAGTATTGGGAGGGACTCAATCACTACACACGAATTCCTTCGATGAAGCAATCGGTTTGCCAACCGATGAGAGTGCTACAATCGCTCTACGTACTCAACAAATCCTAGCGGAAGAGACTGGTGTGGCAGACGTGGTTGATCCGATGGCCGGTTCGTACCACGTCGAAGCGCTGACTGATCGAATTGAATCAGAGGCCTATGCACTGATTTGTGAAATCGATGAGATGGGTGGTGCCCTCGCTGCTCTTAGGGCTGGATTCCAGCAGCGTAGAATACATGAGTCTGCTTGGAAACAAACCACTGATGTGGAGGAATTCAAGCGCAAGGTAATCGGTGTTAATCATGCGAGAATGGATGCTGAACCCGAGGTTGAAGGACAATTGATTGACCCATTGATTGCTGAGCAGCAAGCGGAAAAATTGCGCCAACTAAGAACGGATAGAGACGAGGCTCAGGCTGAAGCAGCACTCTCTGCAATCACAAGCGCATCTGCAACCGATGAGAATCTGTTTCCGCTAATCTTGCATGCTGTTAAATCAAATTGTAGTGTTGGTGAAATCATGAATGCGATGAAGGAAGAATTCGGAACGTGGATGGCACCCAGCGGATTTTAGGTGAGACTATGGGTATTCGACTGGATCACATCGGTATTGCTGTTAATGAGCTTGAATCAGGCAGCGTATTCTGGAATATTATTGGGCTTGAGATGCAAGGAGATGAGTTGAACGAAGAGCAAGGTGTCAACATTCGATTCTTCGGAACTGAACCTAGTTCCGAGGGTGCGCGTATTGAACTACTGTCACCAACATCTGAAGATACACCCATCGGGAAATTCCTTCAACAGAGAGGTCCAGGTATCCAACAGATTGCGTTCAGAGTTGACGATTTGCAAGGACTTCTGAATCGATTGAAATCTCAAGGAGTCCGCCTCATCAATGAAACGCCTACTGTTGGTGCTCACGGGAGTCAAATCGCATTTGTACACCCATCCAGTACCGGAGGAGTTCTCGTCGAATTGCTCCAGTATGATGATTGATGGAAGTGAGACTATGGGTGAGGCATTGCTCAAGGTTTCAGATGTGACGAAGACTTTCTCAGAAGTGACGGCCCTATCCACTGTATCTGTCGATTTCAATGCGGGTGAAGTCGTCGGACTTGTGGGCGGTAATGGAGCAGGGAAAACGACGCTTCTGCGCCTGCTATGTGGGTTGTACTACCCTTCATCTGGCACAGTACAGGGTGTTGTGGATCAACAGACCGTAGACATCCACAAAATGCGGGAACACGTCGGAGTTGTTCCCGAAGCCACAGGATTGTATGCAAGACTGACCGCTTGGGAAAATATTCGCTACCACAGCAGACTGAATGGCATTGATGATGAAATGGCGTGGGCTCGAACAGAGAGATTTGCCAAGTTACTCAACTTCGATCACGATTTGCACCGGTCAACCCGGGGTTTTTCGCGAGGTATGCGACAAAAAACCGCTTTATTGCGAGCATTATCACACGGCCCCAAGATTCTGCTTCTGGACGAACCCACAGGTGGTTTGGATGTCACCAGTGCACGTATGGTTCGTAAATTGGTTCGAAAGTTAGGAGACGAGGGTGGCACTGTCATTTACAGCACACACAACCTGGCTGAGGCGCAACAGGTCTGCGATCGAATCATCATAATCCACAATGGTACAATCCGTGCTGATGGTGCTCCTGAAGAACTGATTGCATCCACTGAAACCACTGACCTTGAAGAGGCGTATGTATCCCTAACAGAAGATGTGGCACGAACAGATGTCCCCGCCGAGGACGAGGGTAGAATCGCCCGAGCATGGCGACGGCTACTCACCCGAGGAGGTGGTTCATCTGAGTGATTCCTCAATTCACCTTTCACGCATACTAATTGTCGCGAAAAAGGAACTTGTCGACTTTATCCGCGATTGGAGAACTGTTCTCGCCATGATTCTAGTCCCACTGATGATTTTCCCCGCTATTTTCATCGCATTGCCCCTATTCTTGCAAGGTGAAGCAGCCGAACTCTCTGCGTACGAATTGACCGTGGAAGTTCAAGGTGAGCTCCCAGATGATCTCAACTCACACTTCGATGGTAGAAATCTGGTGATTATCGAAACTGAACTATTGGTGGATGGAACATTGTCCGTGCCTGGTTCTGATGCGGGCAGATTGAATGCTGGAGGAAGTGAAAATATCCATGCCATACTTCGCCTGAAAGAAGTTGAATCAAACGCATCACAATCATGGAATTATGCGATTATTTCCGATTCAACAAATGAGTTGTCCCAGGAAGCGATGTCCAGAACATTGGATGCCGTACTGACGTGGGAACGCGAGGTTGTAAATGCCACACTGGCTGAGAACAACCTGACATACGCAGAGGCTTGGGACCCAATTCACTGGGATGGGGATCAAGCGGATGCGGATGTGGCCAGTGGCGGAGATTTGGCAGCGATGGGGCTGGCGATGTTCATTCCTCTAGTCGTAGCCATGTGGACGGCCACTGCTGCGATTCAGCCTTCAATTGACTTGACGGCAGGGGAGCGTGAAAGAGGGACGATGGAAGCACTCCTTTGCACACCGACTGCACGTTCGGATCTGCTGTTCGGTAAATGGCTGGCTGTTGCTGCGGTCGCGTGTGCCAGTGTGCTTGGTCAAATGGCTGGTCTGTTGTTTGCAATCAACTTCCTTACAGGGGGAGGGTTGGAAGCGCCGAGTATCTCAACGACTGGAGTCCTGTTGCTACTCCTCAGTGTGATCTTGTTTGCCATTTTCGTAGTGGCAATGGAACTGGCTGTGGCAGTTAGAGCACACAGTGTTCGCGAAGCTGGAAGCATTCTCGGACCGATGGTGTTGATTTTCATTGGACCCACACTATTTGCGCAGTTCGTCAACCTGCAGGGCATTGAAGCGTGGTGGTTCGTCCTGCCTGTATTCAACATCACTTTGGCCATGCGTGAAGCACTGATGGGAATCTACGATCCAATGCACATCTTCCTGTGGCTATCCACTTCACTGCTCTATGCAATTGGAGCGATTTGGTGGGCCTCAAAGCAGTTCAATCGAGAGGATTTAGTCGAATCTCTCTCGTAATCGCATAGTATTACTGTGCGAATACATTAATATGGCATTCGCTGGACGGCGGAGCATGCCCAAAGTCAGTTTAGACATGCCCCAGCAACTGCTGGATGACTTGAAGGTCCATGTTGGAGACGAAGGAAAGTTCGTGAGTGTTGCAGATGCAATTCGCACCGCCTGTCGTAAAATGCTCGATCAGTTGGATGCAATCGATGCCCGACATGGGCGGATTGGAGATGATTGAATGGTGACCCGAGAAGAGGCTGAAAATGCCGTCAAAACATTGCTCGGCTATATCGAAGATGACGTCACAAGGGAGGGGCTTGTAGATACGCCAGCGCGTGTCATCAAATCCTGGGATGAAATCTTTGCAGGATACAAGCAATCCCCGGCTGAAGTATTGGACTCCACCTTCAATGGGGAAGGGTATGATGGAATCGTACTATTGAGGGACATTGAATTCCACAGCACATGTGAACACCACCTCCAACCGTTTGCGGGAAGTGCACATGTGGCATACATCCCAACGGAGCGCATCGTCGGTATCAGCAAACTCGCAAGGATTGTCGATTTACATGCACGCAGATTGCAAAATCAAGAGAGGATAACCAAGGATGTTGCCGATGATTTGGAAGAGCATCTATCGCCGCTTGGTTGTGCTGTCATCATCGAAGCTTCACACGGCTGTATGCAATGTAGAGGTGTCAAGAAACAAAATGCGATCATGACGACTTCGGCCATGCGCGGAGTATTCTTCGACAAGGCAGAAGCACGTTCAGAATTAATGCAGTTGATCAGAGATTGAGTTGATAATATGTCTCAAATCTACCCAATTGTCGAGATTTTTCACTCTGTACAGGGTGAAGGATTCCATGCGGGCATACCACATGTTTTCGTGCGATTTGGCAACTGCAACCTGCGTTGTGAATGGTGCGATACCGATTTTCTCACCTATGAGGACCGCACGTTAGATTCGATTGTCGATGAAGTACTGTCCTACAATTGTGACCGGGTAATATTCACTGGCGGAGAACCTGCCATGCAGGATTTGGCAACCATCGGTTCCATTCTCAAAGAACATGGAATCAACCTGTCGATTGAAACCAATGGGACGATTCCTGTCGATCCGGTCATCGATTGGATTTGCGTGTCACCAAAGGACCAACTGTACCCGAATTCTAAAATCAAGCAGCGCACCGGGAATGAACTCAAAGTCGTCTATTGTGGACAGAGTTTGGAAATGTATGACGACTTGAAGCAAGGGTTCGCACACCATTTCATACAACCCTGCTACATCGAATCCGATTCTGTCGAAGAGAATGGGAAATCCTTCCAAGTGGTAGAAAATCTCGTCAAACAAAGCCCAGGATGGCGCTTGAGTCTACAGACACACAAGTGGATGGGGGTTCTCTAATGCGGGCGGTCATGGCTCTTTCAGGTGGTATGGACAGCACAGGTCTACTGATGCGACTACTCGCAGATGGATACACCGTCAGTTGCCTGTCCTACAATTATGGCCAAAAACACAGTATCGAATTGGAGCGCGCAAAGGCCAACATTGCATATCTTGCATCAAACGGGATTGAGGTTGAGCACAGAATAGCAGACCTCAGTTCAGCCATGGGTATTTTCCACTCCGCCTTGACAACAGATGGTTACGAGGTGCCCGAAGGTCACTACGAAGAAGAACAGATGAAACAGACTGTTGTGCCAAACCGTAATGCCATATTTGCCTCAATCCTCTATGGATATGCTCTTTCAGTCGCGCTACGCGAAGACACTGATGTTGCTATTGCGTTGGGCGTCCACAGTGGCGATCATGCAATCTATCCTGATTGTAGACCAGAATTCTACGAAGCGATTGCACATGCCTTTGAGGTCGGCAATTGGGATAGTGAGAAAGTCTCTTTCCACCTGCCCTACATCGATGGTGATAAGGAAACCATCCTCAGAGATGCGGAAGATGCACTTGCAACTTTGAACCTAGATTTTGACACAGTATTTGCCAATACGAACACATCCTACAATCCGGACGCGCAAGGTCGCTCTTCAGGCCGTAGTGGAGCGGATGTAGAACGGATTCTGGCATTCAATGCGATTGGTCGAAAGGACCCGGTGACCTATGTTGACTCATGGGATGCGGTTCTGGCCAATGCGCTACAAGTTGAACGGGAGATGAGAACATGACCACACGAATACGACGCTGGATTGAGACCGATACTGGGCACAGAGTTCCCAATCACAAGAGCAAGTGCTGCCATCTGCATGGACATCGCTACCGATGGGAAGCTGAGATTGAAGGTGATGTTGTCGATGTTGAGGGTGTGTCTGACGAAGGCATGCTGATGGATTTCAGTGATGTATCTGCCATTCTCAAAGAATATGTGCACGATGTGGTGGATCACGCTTTTGTCGTATACTCTGGTGATGATGATGCGCGAACAGCATTGGCGATGATGGGGCCTGAACATCGAACAGTGGTTGTGGACTTCGTCCCCACCGCAGAAAACCTCGCAAAGTGGGCCTTTGAACAGGTCGAACCGCACATTCAGACCGCTTATGGGAATCGATTGCGACTGGTGGCCATGCACGTCCGAGAGACGCCCAAATCTTGGGCTTCTTGGTCAGCGTAATCGCAAGAGTAACTATCTAAGGATATGCTGAAGTCCTTTGATGAATATTGGACGAGGGAAAGACCAACTAGGAGGGTTCGGTGTGGCAAATATGGCTCCTGTTTGGGTGGTCGATTCGAATTGTTTCATCCACATTGGATCGATGGCACCTGAAGGATTCCTCAGTGATTTGAAGAAAATTCTCGAAGGTGATTCAGGGAGTTTACACGTTACACCTGGCGTCCATGATGAAGTGCGCAATGTCAGGTTTCAGCGATGGCACGGCAAACCAAATCTCCTCGAACAAATGCGTGATGTTCTATTGACAATACCTGTTGAAGAAGATGAAGTTCGGGGCCTTGCCGAAAAAATCGGAGAGAAGGCATCCCCTCAGGATGTCGATTTGTCATTGATGGTGTTGGCCTCAAAATTGGTTCAGGAGGGACGGAAGGTGACACTTGTCTCTGACGATTTCAAGATGACAACCACTGGGGAACGAGTCAATCTAACCTTTGAAACGTGCCCACCGTCCACATTTCTGCAGCGACTAGCTGATTCTGGAACAAAGGCACAGCGCACACGGCTTCGCAGCCTATCACGCCGTGTACGAGCAGCAGAAATGCGATACGCGATCAGCCGTGCAGGCCAATATGATGTCCAAGCGAAATTAACGTGGATGGTGGATTCACTCTTGGCCTCAAAACTGGTTCTAAGCGATGTATCTGAAGATTCATCCATCTCCGACGAGCGAAAGATGGTCTCAGCACTTATCCGCTCGATTCGTGGTGAAAATGTCAAGAAATCCACACTCAATAAATTGGGCAACCTACCTGAAATTTGCGCGGTTGTTTCGACATTGGATGAGCACCTTTCCTCATTGACCTCAGACGGCAGTTCAAATGACATTGCGCAAGAGTATGAGAAGACTGCTGCAATTCTGGCAGAAGTGCTGGAAAGCACAGGGTTTGGCTTGGCACCACTCGATGAAGAAATGGCTGAACTTGCACATCGGGCCATGGCAGGTTATGTCTATCGGATTGAATCTGCTCTCGGAATGATTTCCAAAATGTCTGGGAATCTCAGTTTGGCCAGATTACACCTGTCCCGGGCATTACATTCTGCGACTCTAATCGATGATGTGGGGGCAGAAATGCGTGCAATGCATCAATTGGGAATGCTTTCACTGGCTACCGATGATTGGAAACGGGCCGCGGTTCTGTTTGAAACCTCAGATCGGCAATGCCAAACGATTGGAGGGAATAGAATCCCACACTTGGTTCTCTCAGGAATTTCGCGACAACTGAATGGTGATGAAGAGCTAGCGATTTCTCACATGAAATCGGCTGCTTCACTGGTTCAAGTGGATAAGGCTGCAGCCACCGATGTTCTCACAAGTATTGGAAATGGATTGCTGACTGTAGATTGCCCAGGTCTGGCAATCGAAGTGCTTGATGAAGCGATGGAATGTGCTATTGAAAGTGGGTTGAATGATCGATTGGAAATGCTTGCTGAACTTCTCCTTTTGGCCAATACAGCCATCAGCAACCAAGAAGAAGGGATTTACGATGATTTGAGGCAATTGCTGGATGGGCTAAACGATATTGAAGAAGCGTCGAGTGAAGAATTCACTGCTCGTATTGCAGATATCGACAAGAAGGCTGTGGAATTGTCAAAACCGCTCGATGAAACGTGGAGTGAATGGCAACCCGCCAATCGCCTATTGCCTGATAATGAACCACTCACTGTCCTAAGAATTGACGAGGATGAAGATGGTCGAATATTGGTCATATCCCATCACAATGAATTGGGTGCAATCGGATTGTGGTTACCTGAAGGTGGGGTGCAGGCCTCCCCTGGTAATTTGATTCAAATTGAAGACAGCAGAGTGAAAGTTGCGGCACCGACCGATATTCTGCGTGACATACACAATATCCGAGGGATTGTTGCGATTGAGAATCCTGATGCCTTGTCCTTCATCGTCAGAACCGATCAGATTCTGGATGATGAGGATGAAAGTGAATTGGCGGCCTGATGTAATCGAATCGATACCCTCTCAACACCCCTTTAATGCGTGGGTTTGAATGGGTGTCGGGTCAACTGTTAAATTATGTTCAAATGAGGGCCGCCTGTGGATGAATTCGCAGAATTGGAACAAGAACTTCTTGGAACAGAGAGTTCTTCCGCCATTTTTGACGAACAAGACGCCAAGGTGGCGATGAAAGAATATCTGGATCAAGGATGGTGGGAAAGAGGTAAGCTGATTCGGGCCGCCCCAGATTGTGCTAAATTCAGATGGATGGGTTTTTTTTCTCTCTTGGCGATTATTGTCATCCTCTTTGTTTCTCAACAAATTTCAGACAAAGAGAGTAAGATGAATTTTATTTTCTGTTCCGGCATTATTCCTTTCCTTTTACTACAGTTGTCTTTACCTCTTGGATTCGGCATCACGAGTGGCTGGTCCGATGGCGGTGACGGTGGCAGCGGGGGCGGCGGATAACCCCTCGCAACTCATCCGAATCGGTTTGTTAATGATTCAAATCAATACACTTGCCGGAGCACTTGGGGTTTGCACTCAATAACCCTATTATGGTGCAATGACGAGAAAGCAATATGCGTCCTTTCATCACCATCGAGAAGCGAGCCCAAGAGGCTCTTGATTTCTATTCATCTATTTTCCCAAGTTTTTCTTTAATTTCGTTGAATCATCACGCAGAGCCACATCACGAACTTGTAATGTTGGGAGTTTTTTCTATCAAAGGCCAGGAAATAATGATCAGCGATAGTTTTGTTTCTCACGAATGGGATATAACACCAGGCATCTCATTTTTTATTGATTTAGACGATGAAGATGATTTGGACGCTCTTTCAAAATCTCTGGGAGAGCAAGGGAAAACTCACATGTCTGCGGATAATTATGGCTTTTCGAAACGATTCGCTTGGGTTGAAGACAAGTTTGGTGTGAACTGGCAATTGAACGTAGAATGATTGTAGATATACAGAGGGCCCCTTCCGACAGACGGATGTTGTATGGGTAGCGAGGCGGGAAGCCCACTGCGATCCCATTGAT